>JBIPNU010000159.1:0-6025 GCA_044370615.1 Burkholderiales bacterium | reverse complement strand
GCCGGGTCGCCCGGCGGCCGGGGTCGTCCGCCGGGCCGGCGGTGACCGGCGCGCCTGCGGGCGCGCGGGAGATCGCGAGCGCTCGGGGATCGTGCGGCGAGCAGAGGGATCCGGCATGAGCCGCGGGGTGCAGTCGCCGTGCATCCATGTGTGCCGCTTCCCTGCGCCGGAGGGCTGGTGCGAGGGGTGCGGGCGCACGCGGCAGGAGGCGAATGCCTGGTTCGGGATGACGCCCTTCCAGCGCGGACGCATCGAGCGGGCGCTCCCCGCGCGGCTCGCGCGGCTGACCGCCCCGCCAGCCCGGCACGTCCGTCAGGCAGGTGCCGAACACGGCCTGACGCGCAGGGCCTGCGGGGGGGAATGCGTGATGCCCGGGATGCTAAGATCGCGCGGTTTTGCACGGTGCGGCCGCCCTGTCCGCCCGCAGCCCACGCGCCTCGCGGCGGGGGCTCGGGCCTTTCCGGCAGCCGCCGAACGATAGGAGCAGACGGTGTTCATCAGTAATGCGTGGGCGCAGAGCGCCGGCGGTTCGGGCCAGATGGATTTCCTCGGCCTGATGCCGATCATCCTGATGTTCGTGGTGCTGTACTTCCTGCTGATCCGGCCGCAGCTCAAGCGGGCCAAGGAACACAGGAACATGATCGCCGCCCTGCAGAAGGGCGACGAGGTGGTGATGGGCGGCGGGGAACTGGGTCGCATCGTGAAGATCGGCGACAACTACCTGACCGTGGAGATCGCCGACGGCGTGCACATCCTGCTGCAGAAGCCTGCGGTGCAGGCGGTGCTGCCCAAGGGCACGATCAAGGCCGCGCTCGACTGACGAGCGCACCCGGGGCAGCCTTCCGCGGCCGCCCGGAACCGGGCTACGCGCGAACCGCGGCGCGCCGCGGGGGCCGCCGGCTTCCGCCGACCCGCTGGTGTCGCGCACAGGACTCTGTATGAACCGCTACCCGATCTGGAAGTACACGCTGATCGCGATCGTGCTGCTGGTGTCGGCGCTGTACACGCTGCCCAACTTCTTCGGCGAGGTGCCGGCGCTGCAGGTCTCGCCGGTGCGCGCGACGCTCAAGGCCGACGCCGCGCTGCTGCAGAAGGCGACCGATGCGCTCGCGCAGGCGAAGATCGCGCCGCAGGCGGCGGTGGTCGAGGGCGGCAGCCTGCGGCTGCGCTTCTCCGACACCGATATCCAGCTGCGGGCGAAGGACGTGATCGAGCGCGCCGTGGGCGACGGCTACATCGTCGCGCTCAACCTGGTGTCGAACTCGCCGGCGTGGCTGTCCGCGATCAACGCGCTGCCCATGTACCTCGGCCTCGACCTGCGCGGCGGCGTGCATTTCCTGCTGCAGGTGGACATGAAGGCCGCGGTCGGCAAGCAGCTCGATGGCTACGTCACCGACGTGCGCAATCGGCTGCGCGAGGAGAAGATCGGCTCGGCAGGGATCGCCCGCGAGGGCCAGACCCTGGTCATCCGCTTCCGCGATGCCGGCGCTCGCGACAAGGCGCTCGCGCTGCTGGGCAAGGCGATTCCCGACCTGCTGCTGCGAGAGGTGGACGAGGGCAGCGAGGCGCGCATCGTGGCGACCGCCCGCCCCGAGGCGGTGAAGCGCTCGCAGGAACTCGCGTTGCAGCAGAACATCGGTACCCTGCGCAACCGGGTAAACGAACTGGGCGTGGCCGAGCCGGTGATCCAGCAGCAGGGCGCCGACCGCATCGTGGTGCAGTTGCCCGGGGTGCAGGACACGGCGAAGGCGAAGGAGATCCTCGGGCGCACCGCATCCCTGGAGATCCGGATGGTGGCCGAGGACCTGACCGATCCGGCCACGCTTCAGCAGGCGGCCGCCGGCAACGCGCCCTTCGGCACCGAGTATTTCGTCGAACGCAACGGGGGGGCGCTGCTCGTCCGGCGCACGCCGGTGCTCACCGGCGAGCGCCTGACCGACGCGCAGCCCGGATTCGACGCCCAGACCGGCGAGCCGGCGGTACACCTGACGCTCGACTCGCAGGGCGCGCGGATCTTCCAGCAGGTCACGCGGGAGAACGTCAACCGTCGCATGGCCATCCTGCTGATCGAGAAGGGATCGGCCGAGGTGGTCACCGCGCCCGTGATCCGCACCGAGATCGGCGGCGGCCGCGTGCAGATCAGCGGCCGCATGACCACTGCCGAGGCCCGCGACGTCGCGCTGCTGCTGCGCGCGGGCGCGCTGGCCGCGCCGATGGAGATCATCGAGGAGCGCACGGTCGGCCCCAGCCTGGGCGCGGACAACATCGCGCGCGGTGTCGATTCCACGCTGATCGGCTTCCTGCTGGTCACCGTGTTCATGTGCGTGTACTACCGGATCTTCGGCGTGATCGCGATCGCCGCGCTGGGCGCCAACCTGCTGCTGCTGGTGGCGCTGCTGTCCATGCTGCAGGCGACGCTGACCCTGCCGGGCATCGCCGGAATCGCCCTCACGCTGGGCATGGCGATCGATGCGAACGTGATCATCAACGAGCGCATCCGCGAGGAACTTCGCAACGGCGCGACGCCGCAGGCGGCGATCACCGCCGGCTACGACCGCGCGTTCGATGCGATCCTGGACGCCAACGTCACCACGCTGATCGCAGGCTTCGCGCTGTTCTGGCTGGGCTCGGGGCCGATCCGCGGCTTCGCGGTCACGCTGTGCCTGGGCATCCTCACCACCCTGTTCAGCGCCGTGACCGTGTCGCGCGCGCTGGTCAACCTCAGCTACGGGCGTCGCCGCAAGGTCGAACGCCTGGCGGTCTGAGTCTCGCGGCAGTCGGAGCCGATCATGCTCGAAATCTTCCGGGTCAAGCGCGCGCTTCCGTTCATGAAGAATGCGAAGCCGTGGTTCGCGGTGTCGGTGATCGCGGTCGTGCTGTCCTGGGCGGCGATCGGAATGCGCGGGCTCAACCTGGGCATCGACTTCACCGGCGGCACCGTGATCGAGGTGGCCTATCCGGGTTCGATCGAGGTGGAGACGGTGCGCCAGAAGCTCGCCACCGTCGATCTGGGCGACGCGATCGTTCAGAACTTCGGCAGTTCGCGCGAAGTGCTGATCCGGGTTCCGGTCAAGCCGGGCGTCACCAGCGCCCAGCTCTCGGAAACCGTGCTCTCCGCCCTGCGCGAACGCGAACCGAAGGTGGAGATGAAGCGGGTGGAGTTCGTCGGGCCGCAGGTCGGCGACGAACTGCTCTGGGACGGCCTGCTCGCGCTGGTGGTGGTGAGCCTGGGCATCATGGGCTACCTCGCCATCCGCTTCGAGTGGAAGTTCTCCGTGGGCGCGATCGTCGCGACCTTCCACGACGTGAGCATCATCTTCGGGCTGTTCGCGTTGTTCCAGTGGAACTTCGACCTGACCGCGCTTGCCGCGGTGCTGGCGATCCTCGGCTATTCGGTCAACGACACCGTGGTCACCTTCGACCGGATCCGCGAGAACTTCCGCCGCATGCGGCGCGGCACGGTGACCGATATCATCGACGACGCGATCACCAACACGCTCTCGCGCACCATCCTCACCGGCACCACCACCCTGATGATGGTGCTGGCGATCCTGTTCTTCGGCGGCGACGTGCTGTACTACTTCGCGCTGGCGCTGGCCATCGGCATCCTCGTGGGCATCTACTCGTCGATCTTCGTCGCCAGCGCGGTGACCTGCTGGCTGGGCATCTCCCGCGAGGACTTCATCCGCCCCGAGCGCAAGGCGCAGGACGCGCAGGTCTGAGGGGCGTGCCGTGGACACGCTGTGGGCGCTCGCGCTGCAGGCCTTCGATATCCTCGTCCACCTGGACGACTACCTCGCCTGGGTGGTCGAGCACTATGGCGCCTGGATCTACCTGCTGCTCTTCCTGATCGTCTTCTGCGAAACAGGTCTCGTGGTGACACCGTTCCTGCCCGGCGACTCGCTGCTGTTCGTGGCCGGGACGCTCGCGGCCGCCGGTGGAATGAACGTCCACCTGCTGGTGATGTTGCTGATCGTCGCCGCGATCCTCGGTGACGCGGTCAACTACCACATCGGTCGCTGGGCAGGTCCGCGCATGTTCAGGGGCGAACCGTGGTGGGGCAGCCGCCTGTTCCGCCCCGAGCATCTCGCCCGCACCGAGGCGTTCTACGCGCGCTACGGCGGCAAGACGATCGTGATCGCCCGCTTCATCCCGATCGTGCGCACCTACGCGCCGTTCGTGGCCGGCGTCGCCCGCATGCGGTATCCGAGCTTCGCGGCCTACAACGTGTCCGGCGCGCTGCTCTGGGTGCTGTCGCTCACCTACGCGGGCTACTGGTTCGGGAACCTGCCCTGGATCCGCGACAACCTGTCGCTGGTGATCCTCGCGATCATCATCCTGTCGATCCTGCCGGCGGTGGTCGAGGTGCTGCGCGCTCGCGCCGAGAACGCCCGGGAGCGGCGCGCCGGCTGAACCGCGGTCGCAGTGCGCGGGGCCCGCGCGGATCGGCGGGATATCGGTGCGCGGTCGCGTCGGCGAGCCCACCGCGGATCCGCGTCAGTTGAGCGCGCGGGCGAGTTCGCGCCGGTAGCGGGATACCAGCGCAGCGTGCGCCGGATCGGTCGCGAGCAGATCGAAGATGCTGATCATCGTCCGGCGTCCGGCCTCGTCGCCATGCCGGCGATCGCGCCGCACGAGTTCGAGCAGCTGCTCGAGCGCGGCTTCATGGCGCCCGGCCGAGACGTGAAGCCGGGCGAGGGCCAGCCGGGTCTCGTGCTCGTCGGGACTCGCCGCGAGTCGCGATTCGAGCAGGGCGGGGTCGGCAGTCTCGCCGCCGGGTTGCAGCGCGAGTCGTGCGAGCACCGGTGCCGCCCAGCGTTCGTGGCGCGTCAGGGGCTGCAGCCCGGCGGCGAGCGCGCGCGCTTCGTCCAGCCGGCCGGCCTCCACCAGCAACCCGATCAGGTCGATCCGGGCGCGCTCGAGTCGGGGATCGAGGTCCAGTGCGGTTCGCAGGCTGGCGATCGCCGCCTCGCCATCCCCGCCAGCGGCCTGCGCGAGCGCATGCAGGCGCGCGCGCTCGGCGTCCGACGGCAGCAGGCGATCGATGAAGGCGCGCACCTGCGGCAGCGGCAGTGCTCCGGAGAACTCGTCGACCGGGGTGCCGTCGAGGAAGGCCTTCACGTTCGGAATACCCCGGATGCCGAAGCGCGCGGCCAGCTGCGGCTCGGCCTCGGTGTCGACCTTGGCCAGCAGGAAGCGCCCCTCGTACTCGCGGGCGAGCTGCTCGAGCACCGGCTTGAGGGCGCGGCAGGGGCCGCACCACGCGGCCCAGAAATCGACCAGCACGAGCCGTCGGCGGGACTCCTCGATGACGGCCTGCTCGAACGCGTCGAGTCCGACGTCAAGGCTGTGCGTGGAAGGGGCATCGGTCATGGCGAGGCTCTGTCGATGGCAGGGGAACCGCGCGATTCTCGCGCAGGTCGGCAGGGGTGGGGATACATGGCGCGTGCGCGTCGGGGCGCACGCCGCTTCGAGGGTGAAACAGGGTCGCCCGGTGGGGCTTGCCGGGGTGCGCGGCGCTGTGCGGGCCCCGGAGCATCCGACCGCGCAACCGTTGGACGATCCGATCGTCCGAGGGCCCGACGACCCGATCGCTCGCTCGACCGGTCACGCGCGATTGCTCGATCGCCCCGTTACCCGGCCGCCCGGGAGGCAGGCCGCCCGGGAGCCCTGGAGCCCGGGAGCCCGGGAGCGGCCCGGGCGCTCGACCGTTCGGCCGTTCGACCGCCCAACTGCCCAACTGCCCAACTGCCCAACTGCCCAACTGCCCAACTGCCCAACTGCCCAACTGCCCGCGCCTCGATGCTCCGATGAACCGAGGCTTCGATCGTCCGACCGTCCGGACAACCCGACGACGGCGCGATCGCGCATCCGGGCCGTCGAGCAATCGGGCAGGCAGGCTTCGGGGTCTCGGGGTGGCAGGCTTTCCTCGGAGGGGTGCGGCCCGCGGTCACACCAGGCGGGCGAGTTCCGCGGCCTTGCCGATATAGCCACCCGGCGTGAGGGCCAGCAAGCGGTCGCGGGC
>JBIPNU010000158.1:0-6026 GCA_044370615.1 Burkholderiales bacterium | reverse complement strand
GACACGCTGCGCGAGGTGCTGGCCGAGAGCATCCCCGAGGACCTGTCCGAGCGCGAGCGGGCGCTCGCCGAGGTGGCCGAGATCATGGCGATCCTGCACGCCCGGCGGGAGCAGTTCCAGCGGCGGCGGCCGGCGGTGGTCAACCTGATCTCCGCCTCCGAGATCGAGCGCTTCCTGCTCAACGGACTGGTCGGGCGGATCGACCTCGCGCCCGCGGAGCGTGCGCAGCGGCGCGAGCGCGCGGCGGCCGAGGTGCGCGGCTTCGCGCGGCTGACCGAGGAGCAGCCGATCGGCGTGCAGATCGGCATCGTCCCGGACACCCTGCCGCACGCGAGTTTCCAGATCCTGCGCCAGCCCGACCGCCAGGTGGTGGTGCTCTCGCCGTTTCGCCTGGGCGAGCAGCCGAACGTGCGCACGGGCGTGGCGATGATCACCTCCGCGCCCGAGGCGCTCGCGCTGCACCAGAAGGCGGTGGAGGCGATGTGGTCGCGCGCGCTCAAGGGGGCGGCGGCAGGTCGCTTCCTGCGCGGGCTCCTCGCGCGCTACCGCGGCGAGGCCAGCCGCGGCTGAACGCGCTCGGCGCGACCGGGTCGCGCCGAGCGCCGACCGCGCACGGACGCGCAAGCTGTCTAAAAAAGTATACGAGTCTTGCTTTTTGGACGGCGGGCCGCTCTAATCGGCGGGTCGGTCGCGCATGCGATGTCCCAGGGGAAACCGATGTCCGATTACGCCTACGCCTCGGCCGCCGTGCGGCCGGAGGACCCGGGCTCCGGCCACTCGCCGGCGCAGTGCCCCGCCGAGGAATCGGTGGTGCCGGTGGTGGCCCACGAGTGGGTCAACGCCGAATACAAGCACCTGGTGGTCAAGGCCACGCCCAAGGCGCTGGCCGCCCAGCCGGGCCAGTTCTTCCACCTGCTCTGCCCCTCGCCGGACGAGGGCGAGCTGTGGTTCCGCCGGCCGCAGAGCGTGTATCGAATCCAGCGCTCCAGCGGGCGGCTGGAGTTCCTCTACAAGGTGGTCGGCCGCGGCACGAAGGGCCTGGCGACGCTGAAGCCCGGCGACGAACTCAACATGGTCGGCCCGCTGGGCGTGGGCTTCCGGCTCGAGCCGCAGTGGAAGAACATCGTCGTGCTCGGGCGCGGCGTGGGCCTCGCGACGATGGCCCCGATCTCCCAGTTCGCGGGCGAGCGCGGCGTGCGCGTGACCGCCATCCTGTCGGCGCGCAGCCCCGACCTGGCGCTCGCCGCCGACCTGTTCGAGAGCGTGGGCACGGTGGTGAAGGTGCTCGATACCGACGGCACCAGCGCGATCGACAACGTCGAGCGCATCCTGCGCGAACTGATCGAGCAGCGCCGCGCCGATGCCTTCTTCACCTGCGGCTCGAACCGGCTGATGCAGCTGATGAAGCGGCTGGGCCGCGAGCACGGCATCCCCGGCCAGATGGCGATGGAGCAGATCATGGCCTGTGGACTGGGGCCCTGCTACATCTGCGTGCGCACCTTCGAGCGCGACGGCCAGCGCGAGATGCGCCGCGTGTGCGTCGAGGGTCCGGTGTTCGACCTGCAGGAGTGCCTGGGATGGTAGATCTGTCCGTCAACGTGGGCAGCGTGCGGCTGGCCAATCCGGTGATGCCCGCCTCGGGCACCTTCTCGGTCGAGTTCTCGCAGATCATCGACCTCAACCGCCTGGGCGCGCTGGTGGCCAAGACCGTCTCGCGCAACTACCGCGCCGGCAACCCGCCGCCGCGCGTGTCCGAGATCGGCGGCGGCATGATCAACTCGATCGGCCTGCCGACCAAGGGACTCAAGTACTTCCAGGACGTCCAGGTCGCCGAGTACAAGCGCTTCTCCCCGCCGCTGGTGTGCAGCATCTCGGCCGAGACGATCGACGACTTCGCGGCGATGGCGCGCGATGTGTCGGTGCCCGGGGTGGACGCGATCGAGATCAACATCTCCTGTCCCACCCGTGCGCCGGGCGGCGGCAACTTCGCGCTGAACGAGGAGCACACCTACAAGGTGGTGAAGCTCTGCCGCGAGGCGACCGACAAGCCGCTGTGGGCCAAGCTCTCGCCCAATGCCGGGGAGATCGGCGCGGTGGCCGAGGCGGCCGAGAAGGCGGGCGCCGATGCGATCACCGTGTCCAACACGATCCTCGGCCTGAAGATCAACATCGAGAGCCGCCTGTCCCACATCGGCAACGGCTACGGTGGAATCTCCGGGCCCGCGGTCAAGCCGATCATCATGCGCATGGTCCACCAGTGCTCGAAGTGCGTGAGGATCCCGATCATCGGCTGCGGGGGCATCATGCGCGCCGAGGACGTGATCGAATACCTGATGGCCGGGGCGACGGCGGTGGAGGTGGGCTACGCGAGCTTCCGCAATCCCACCGCGATGATCGCGATGATCGAGGGCGTGGAGCGCTGGTGCGAGGCGCACGGCGTGGCGCGAGTGGCCGACCTCACCGGCGCGATGATCGACCACCCCCCGCGAGACACCTACGAAGCGGGCATGATGGGCATCAGCTAGACCAGGCGCGAGGCAAGCCGTGACCGATCGCATCACCATCCGCAAGCCGGACGACTGGCACCTGCACGTGCGCGACGGCGCGATGCTGCGCGCGGCCCTGCCGTTCACCGCGCGCAACTTCGGGCGGGCGATCATCATGCCCAACCTGCTGCCGCCGGTGGCGAGCACCCGCGACGCGATCGCCTACCGCGAGCGCATCGAGGCAGCCTTGCCCCAGGGCTCGCGGTTCCAGCCGCTGATGACCTGCTATCTCACCGACGCCACCGATCCCGACGACCTCGAGGCGGGTTTCCGCGACGGCGTGTTCACCGCGGTCAAGCTCTACCCGGCGAACGCCACCACCAATTCCGCGGCGGGCGTCACCGACTACCGGGCGATCCGCCCGGTGATGGCGCGCATGGAGAAACTGGGCATCCCGCTGCTCATGCACGGCGAAGAGGTCGACCCGGAGATCGACGTGTTCGACCGCGAAGCCGTGTGGATCGAACGTCGGCTGATCCCCTGGACGCGCGACTTCCCCGGCCTGAAGTTCGTGCTCGAGCACATCAGTTCGAAGATCGCGGTCGACTACATCCGCAGCGCGGCCCCGCAGGTGGGCGCCACCATCACGCCCTACCACCTGACGCACAACCGCACCGACTGGCTGGGCTGGGGCAACCGTCCCTACCTGTACTGCATGCCGGTGATCAAGACCGAGGCCGACCGCCGCGCGCTGGTCGAGGCGGCCACCTCCGGCGACCCCTGGTTCTTCCTCGGCACCGACTCGGCGCCGCACCCGGTCGCGAAGAAGCTGTCCACCACCGGCGCGGCCGGCGTGTTCAACGCACCCGTGGCCATCGAGCAGTACACGAAGGTGTTCGAGGCCGCCGGCGCGCTCGACAGGCTGGAGGGCTTCACTTCGCTCAACGGGCCGCGGCACTATGGACTCGCGCCCAACGCAGAGACGATCACGCTCGAGCGGGTCGCCTGGACCGCGCCCGAGTCGATGGCCGTCGAGGGCCCGGACGAGCGCGCGCTCATCTACCGGGGCGGCGAGCAGATCGAGTGGCGCGTGGTGCACGACTGAACCCGCGCGCGGGTCGCGCGCGACGTCCTACCGAGTGCCGACATGGAATTCGACAACACCTTCGATGTGCCGCTGCCCCCGTCCCGTGCCTGGGCTTGGCTCACCGACATCCAGCGCATCGCCACCTGCCTGCCCGGCGCGGAGCTGACCGAGGTGGTCGACGAGCGCAGCTATCGCGGGCGCGTCGCGGTGCGGCTGGGGCCGGTGGCACTGTCCTTCGCCGGCGAGGCCACGCTGGAGAGCCTTGATCCGGATGCGCTTCGCGCGCGCATGCGCTGCAGCGGCAGCGACGCCAAGGGCCGAGGCAGCACGCGGGCGACGATCGACTTCGCGCTGGCCCCGGCGGCCACGCCCGATGCGACCCGCGTCACCCTGCACAGCGACGTCACGCTCACCGGCGCGGTGGCGCAGTACGGCCGTGGAGCAGGCATGATCCAGTCGGTCGCGGCGCAACTCATCGGCCAGTTCGCCGAATGCCTGCGCGCGCGCATCGACCGCGCCGAACGCGGCGAGGACGCGGGCGAGGAGACGGCCGCGAAGCCGATCTCCGGACTCACGATGATGGTGCGCGCGCTGCGTGACGGCCGTCGCGGTACGCCCGAGGACGGAACCGCGGGCGGCTAGTCGATCGCGCGCCCAGCGACGGTGACCCGGGGGGCGGTCACCGACCGCGGCCTCCGGCCCGCCCCTGCCCGGTACACGGTCCCTCCCCGACACGGATGCAGATGCGATGAAACCCGCTCCTTTCCAGTGGCACCCGGCGAGCAGCCTCGAGGAGGCGGTGGCCCTGCTTGCGCGCTATGCGCCCGAGGACGGTCGCGTGATCGCCGGCGGCCAGAGCCTGGTACCCAGCATGGCGCTGCGGGTGGCGCTGCCGGCGCACCTGATCGACATCAACGGCGTGGCTGCGCTGTCGCGCCTGCGGGTCGCGGCCGACCATCTCTCGATCGGCGCGTGCGTGCGGCATGCCGCCTTCGAGCGCGCGGTCGAGCCCGGGCCGCTCGGCCGGCTGCTCGCCGAAGTCGCCGGACACATCGCCCACGCGCCCATCCGCGCCCGCGGTACCTTCTGCGGCAGCCTGGCCAATGCCGACCCCGCGTCGGAATGGTGCCTGGTGGTGGCCGCGCTCGGGGCGACCCTGGTGGCGGCGAGCGCCCGCGGGTCGCGCGAGATCGCCGCCGACGACTGGTTCCACGGCATCATGACCACGGCGCTTGCCGAGGACGAACTGCTCGCCGAGGTGCGCCTGCCGCTGCTGCCGGCCGACGCGCGCGCCGGCTTCCACGAGTTCAGCCGCCGCGCGGGCGACTACGCGCTGGCGATGTCGCTGTGCGCGTTTCGCCTGGTCGACGGCCGCATGCGCGAAGTCCGCGTGGGCGTGGGCGGCGTCGAGCCCCAGCCGCGCCGCATCGGCGAGGCCGAGCGCCTGCTCGAGGGCGAGAGGCCCGGGCCGGAGGCCTTCGCCCGGGCGGCGAAGGCCGCAGCCGCGGCGGTCGACCCGCTCGAGGACATCCGCACCAGCGCCACCTATCGCCGCGACCTGGTCGCCGCCTCCGTCCGCCGTTCGCTCGCCGCCTGCGGCGAGGCGCACTGACTGCCGTCCCACCTCCCGGAACCCCGACGCATGACCACGCGCATCGACATCACGCTCAACGTCAACGGCACCGATCACGACATCCGCGTCGAGCCGCGGCGCACCCTTGCCGACGCGCTGCGCCAGGACTGCGGACTCACCGGCACCAACGTCGGCTGCGAGCACGGGGTGTGCGGCGCCTGCACCGTGCTGCTCGACGGCGAACCGGTGCGCTCGTGCCTGATGTTCGCGGTGCAGGCCCAGGGCCACAGGCTGCGTACGGTCGAGGGTCTGGCGAGCGGCGAGGAACTGCACCCGCTGCAGCAGGCCTTCACCGACCACCATGCGCTGCAGTGCGGCTACTGCACGCCCGGCTTCCTGATGCTCGCGGCCGGCACGCTCGAGCGTCGCCCGGACATCGACGACGAGTCGCTGCGCGACGTGCTGTCCTCGAACCTGTGCCGGTGCACCGGCTACCAGAACATCCTGCGGGCGGTGCGCGAGGTGCGCGATGCCGGGCACCCGGATGCGGGGGGCGCGCGATGAGCGGCGGCCACGCGAGCAGCCTGGCGCCGGGCCAGCGGCACAACGGGGATGCGAATCCGCGCCGTCGGTTCGTCGGCGAGCGGGTGACACGGCTGGAGGATCCGCCGCTGGTGCGCGGGCAGGGTACCTATGTCGGCAACCTCGGTTTCCCCAACCAGTTGCACATGCGCGTCGTGCGCTCGCCCGTGGCGCATGGCCTGCTGCGCGCGATCGACACGTCCGCCGCGCGCGCTCATCCGGGCTGCCGCGGGGTCTGGACCGGCGAGGATGTCGCCGACATCCCGCCGATCACCTTCCGCCCGACCAGCGTGCAGGG
>JBIPNU010000157.1:0-6030 GCA_044370615.1 Burkholderiales bacterium | reverse complement strand
CGAGGTGGCGGTGCCGGTGGGGTTCGGCGCGCTGGCCGGCGTGGCCGGCCTGCTGCCACTCGCCGTGGCCATGGGCGTGTTTCTCGCCAGCGGCGCGGCCGTGATCGCGCGCGATGCGCGCCGGCGTCCCGCGCCGGGTCAGCCCAGTTCGGACTGAAGGATCTCGAAGGCCGCGCGCAGCCGGCGTTCGTAGTCGGCCTTCTCCCGGGCGATGCGCTCGGGGGTGTAGTCCCAGAAGCCCGCGCCAGCCTTCATGCCCAGCCGGCCCTCGTCCACCATCCGGGTGAGCATCTCGCCGTGGCGTTCGCCGTTGCAGAGGGTCGGGTAGATGGTATTGCCGGAGAAGAAGTTGGTGTCCCAGCCGGAAAACTCCTTCTGCTTGATCGGGCCGCAGGCAAGGAAGCGGAAGCCGAAGCCGAAGCGCACCGCGTCGTCGATGCCCTGCGGATCGGTGACGCCCTGCTCGATCAGGTACAGGGCTTCGCGCAGCAGCGCGTGCTGCAGCCGGTTGCCGATGAACCCGGTGATGTCCTTGTTGACCCGGATGGGCGCCTTGCGCGCCTCGCGCATCCAGGACTCCAGCTGGTCGACGACCGCCTCCGAGGTCCACTGCGAGCGCACGATCTCCACCAGCGGCACCATGTGCGCAGGCATGAAGTAGTGCAGTCCCGCGACTCGCGCTCGCTCGGCCTCGGGCAGGCTCGCTGCGATCTCGCCGATCGGGAAGCTCGAGGTGTTGGTGACGAGCAGTACCTGCGCGGGGGCTCGGGCAGCCAGGTCGGGAAACAGCCGGCGCTTGAGCGCGAGGTCCTCGGTGACCGACTCGACCACCAGCGACAGTGCCCCCCAGGGCACGCCGTCGAGGTCGGCGTGCACGCCGACGGTGGCGGCCGCCGCCTCGTCGCGGCCGAGTTTTGCCAGCCCGGCGCGAAGACGGGCAGGCAGCGCCTCGCGGGTCTTCGCCGACGGGCTGGACACATGCACCGACCAGCCGGCCGCCACGAACGAGGTGGCGATGTCGCCGCCCATGATTCCGCCGCCAACCACCAGTACCGACCGCTGCATGCCTGTCTCCCCGGTTTCGCATGTCGCCGCGGGCCTTCCCGCCGTCGCGCGCCAGTATAATCGTCGCGCCGCGAACACAGGCAGGCGGCCGTCTGGCGTGGCCGCGCGCCGGCGCAGGCCCTCGTGCCGGGTCGTCGCCTTGCGACCTCCCTCGGCATCCGGCTCGCGCTCCGGTGGACGGCGACCCCGAGCGCGGATGCGCGACATCCCCTGCCCGCGCGAATGCGCGGGTACCCCCTGCCCGTGCGAATGCGCGGGTACCCCCTTCCCGCGCGGCAACGCGCACTCCCCGAACGCCACGGAGCTCCCGATGAAGCGCTATGACCTTCACAACCACGTGATCCCGCAGGGCGTGATCGACGCGGTGCTCGCCGACCCCGAGAACTTCAATACCCGCATCGAGGGCGAGGGCGACAACCGCCGGGTGGTGCGCAAGGAAAACAGCTTCCCGCTGGTGCCCGAGTACTACGATGCCGACGCGAAGGTCGAGGCGATGGAGCGCAAGGGCATCGACATCTCGGTGATTTCGGCCGCCCCCCCGACGTTCTACTACTGGACGAAGCCGGAGATCGGTCGGCGCATGGCCCGGCTTGCCAACGACGGTATCGCGGCCATGGTGGCGAAGCGCCCGGATCGCCTGCGCGGCATGGCGACGCTGCCGATGCAGGATGTCGAGGCCTCGATCGAGGAACTCGAACGCGCGGTGCGCGAACACGGCTTCCGCGCGGTGGAGATCCAGGCGGCGGTCAACGACCGCCAGATCGCCGACCCCTACTACCGGCCGCTGCTGCGTGCGGCCGAGAAGCTCGGCGTGTTCATGTTCATCCACCCGAACTGGTGGTGCACCGACATGGGCCTGGACAAGTACTACCTGATCAACATGATCGGCAACCCGCTGGAGACCACCATCTTCACCGCGAACATGATGTTCAGCGGCGCGCTCGACGAGGTGCCGAAGCTGCGCTTCCTGCTCGCGCACGGAGGCGGCTACGTGCCCTACCAGATCGGGCGTTTCCGTCATGGCCATGCGGTGCGGCCCGAGGCGCGCATGCTGTCCACGACCTCGCCGATCGACCACTTCCGCCGCTTCTACTTCGACTGCCTCACCCACAACCCGCAGTCCACGCGCCACCTGATCGACAGCGTTGGCGCCGATCACTGCGTGCTGGGCACCGACTCGCCGTTCGACATGGGCGACGAGGCGCCGGTGGACAACCTCGACCGCGTGCCGCGGCTGACCTCCGGCGAGCGCGAGCAGATCTGCTGCGGCACCGCGATGACGCTGCTGGGCGAGGCCCGCTGACGCGAAGCGTCCGGCGGGTCGTCGCGCGGTCGCGGTGACCGGCGCGCGAGCGGCGCCTTGCCTGGGGGCGTGCGTCGCAGGTGCGCGCGACGTACCCCACGGCCGGGTGGGGAAGGCTACGCCGCGCGAGCCCCGCGCCGCGAGGCCTCGTGCCCGCGCCGTCTCCGAGTGCCCGCGTGGCCTGAAGCTGCCGGAGGGCGGTCGGGCGCGGCCATCGAGTCGGCGCGCCGGCGTTCATGGTGAGCTGCGGGGGCGCGGGCAAAGGCGCATCCGGGTGCACGCGCTCCGGCGAGCGGCCCGCGCCCGGACCCGGGTACGGTTGCGGGGGGCTGCGCGAGCCCGTCCGGGTCGCAGGCTTGACGCTTCGCGGGAGCGCGTGCAATAACGCGACTCCAAGAAAGGACAGGGCCTCCCGATCGCGGCGTTGCGTCGGCGATTGCAGGAGGCCTGCGGAGGAGAGCAGATGAACCGTCCACGCGGGTCTCGCGTCGCGCGGGCCGCCGTCGCGCTGGCCGTCCTGGGCGCCGCCCCGGCGCTCGCCCAGGGTTGGCCCGCCAAGCCGGTGCGCTGGATCATGCCCAACTCGGCGGGCTCGGGCGCCGACACGGTGGGGCGCATCCTCGCCAGCGGCGTGTCCCAGGCGACCGGCCAGCCGATCGTCGTCGAGAACCGCGCGGGTGCGGCGGGCAACATCGCCGCCGAGTTCGTCGCCAAGGCGCCGCGCGACGGCTACACGGTGCTGCAGGTGAACTTCAGCCACACCGTGAACGCGACGCTGTACCCGAAGCTGGGCTACGACCTCCTGCGCGACTTCGTCGCGGTCACCAACATCGGCGCCTCGCCGGCGCTGCTGGTGGTGCATCCCTCGCTGCCGGTGAAGAGCGTGAAGCAGCTGGTGGCGCTCGCGCGCGCGCGGCCCGGGGCGATCAACTACGCGTCGGCAGGAGCCGGCACGCCGACCTTCATCGGCGGCGAACTGTTCCGGATGGTCGCGCGCGCGGACATGCTGCACGTGCCGTATCGCGGCGGTGGCGAAGCGATCAACGCGATGGTCGCCGGCGAGAGCGCGGTGTATTTCGCGCCGCTCGCCTCCGCCTTGCCGCACGTGCGCTCGGGCCGCCTGAGGGCAATCGCCGCGATGGACACCCGCCGCATCCCGGTCCTGCCGGACGTGCCGACGGTCGGCGAATCGGGCTTCCCGGGCGCGGAGTCGGGCTTCTGGCACGGCACGATGGTGCCGGCCGGTACCGCGCCCGAGGTGGTGGCGGCGTTCCACGCGGCGGTGGCCGATGCCCTGCGCCGCGAGGACACGGCACGCCGCCTCACGGAGATCGGCTATTCGATCAGTGGCGACGGGCCGGGGCCCTTCGCGCAGTTCGTGCGTTCGGAGGTGGAGAAGTGGCGCAAGGTCGTGCAGGCCGCGGGACTGACCCCGCAGTGAGGTGCCCGGCCGTCCGACGCGCAGTCGCGATCCGCGACGCCGGTCCGGTTCCGGCCCGTACCGTCGGCGCACGGCGGCCATGAGCGGCCCGCGCAGCCTGCTGTTCGTACCGGGCAATCGCGAGGACATGCTCGCCAAGGCGCCGCGCAGCGGGGCCGATGCGCTGATCGTCGACCTCGAGGACTCGGTGCCGGTGGCCGAGAAGGCACGCGCGCGCGGCATCGCGCATGACTTCCTCGGCGCGCAGGGCGCGAGCCACGTGCTCTACGTCCGGGTCAATGCGATGGCCACCGGATGGCTCGAGGCCGACCTCGACGCGATCGTGCGTCCCGGCCTTGCCGCGGTGCGGCTGGCGATGACCGATTCGGCCGATACCGTGCGCGTGGTGGACCGGCTGATCGGCGAGCGGGAGGCGCGTGCCGGCATGCGGCCCGGGAGCGTTCGCATCTGTCCGAGCCTGGAGACCGCACGCGGGGTGTGGAACGCGCACGAGATCTGCGCGGCCTCGCCGAGGGTGAACGCGGTGAGCTGCGGCACCGCCCAGGACGGGGACCTGCAGGCCGACCTCGGCTACCAGTGGTCGCCGGAAGGCACCGAGGTGCTGTACGTCCGCTCGCGCGTGCTGCTCGCCGCGAAGGCCGCGGGCGTCGCGCACGTGCTCGACGGCACCTACGCGCGCATCCGGGACGAGGACGGGCTGCGCCAGTGCTGCGAGACGGTACGCCGGCTGGGCTATCGCGGAAAGTCGTGCATCCACCCGGCGCAGGTGCCGGTGGTCAACGCGATCTTCATGCCGACCGAGCGTGAACTCGACTACTACCGGCGGGTGATCGAGGCCTTCGATGCCGCGGTGGCGCGGGGCTCCGCAGCCACGACGGTCGACGGCACGATGGTCGACTACGCGATGGTCGATACCGCCCGGCGCGTGATGGCCTGGGCCGAGTCGGCGGCACGTGGGGGGCGCGAGGGTGGTTGAGGCGACGTCGGGCGAGCTGCCGCTTTCCGGCATCACGGTGATCGATTGCGGGCAGGTGGTGGCCGGGCCGACGATCGCGATGATCCTGGGCGACTTCGGCGCCGAGGTGATCAAGGTCGAGAACCCGCAGGGCGGCGACCAGGGCCGCTACTTCGGGCGCAACAAGGGCGGGGTGCCGCTGGTCTGGAAGCAGCTCTCGCGCAACAAGAAGACCATCACGCTCTCGCTCAGCAAGCCTGGCGGACAGGCGCTGTTCAGGAGGCTGGTGCAGCGCCTGCAGGCCGACGTGCTGATCGAGAGCTTCCGCGCCGGCACCTTCGAGCGATGGAACCTGGGCTACGAGTCGCTGCGCGAGCTGAGCCCCGGGCTGGTGATGGTGCGCGTGTCGGGCTTTGGTCAGACCGGGCCCTATCGCGACCGCCCGGGCTTCGGCACGCTGGCCGAGGCGATGAGCGGCTTCGCCCACATCACCGGGCAGCCCGACGGGCCGCCGACGCTGCCGCCGTTCCCGCTCGCCGACACCACCGCCGCGCTCTACTCCACCATCGGCGTGATGCTCGCCCTGTACCGGCGCGACGCGCGAGGCACCGGACGAGGCCAGTCGATCGACACCAGCCTGGTCGAGTCGCTCTACACGGTGCTCACCGGGCATGCGGTGTCCTGGGACCAGCTCGGACTTCCGGGGCGCCGGGCGGGCAACCGCACCACCGGGTCGGCGCCCCGCAATACCTATCGCACGAAGGATGACCGCTGGATCGCGATCGCCGGCTCGACCCAGGCGATCACCGAGCGGCTGTTCCGCGAGATGGGTCGGGAGGACCTGCTCGCCGACGAGCGCTACGCCACCAACCAGGCCCGGCTCGCGAACGTCGATGCGCTCGACGCGATCGTCGGCGCGTGGGTGGGCTCCCTCGAGCAGGCCGAGTGCATGCGACGCCTGCTCGCGGCCGAGGTGGCGGCGGCACCCATCGCCGACTTCCGCGACCTCGCCGAGGACCCGCACATGATCGCCCGCGAGGCGCTCGCCGAGATCGACGATCCCGACCTGGGGCGGCTGCGCATGCCGCGGGTGCAGCCACGGCTGTCCGAGACACCGGGCCGCATCGCGCACGCGGGCCTGCCGATGGGCGTGCACAACCGGGAGATCTATCTCGAGCGGCTGGGCATGGACGAGGCGGAGTTCGACGCGCTCCGGGCCGAGGGGATCATCTGATCGCCGGGTGACGTCCGCTTGGGCTCACGCCA
>JBIPNU010000155.1:0-6053 GCA_044370615.1 Burkholderiales bacterium | reverse complement strand
TCCGGGAGCGGCCGGGACACGCCGCGCGGGTGTCGCCGCGCGCGGCCGGGCGCGAAGCCAGGCGCGCCCGGCCCGCTACAATGGAGGGGTGATCACTCCTCTTGTCCCCTGGCGCCGCGTGCCGGGTGCGCAGGTCGCGCCCGGTTGGCGCGACATCCACAGGCCGCTGCGGACCGCCGTGCGCGGGTCCGACTCGCGCGCGTCGAGCGCCACGGGCGGGTCGCGACGCGCGCGCGCATGGCACGCGCTCCGAGGCGCGGTGGGTGCCGGGCTGCTGGGCGTGCTGCTGGTCCTCGCCGGGCCCGCCGCGAGCGTGCGAGCAGCCGCCTCCGCGGCGCAGGTCGCGCAGATGGACGAGGAGGTGGTCGCCGCTCGCGAGGCGCTGCGCACCGGCAACGAGGCGCGGCTGGCGGCGGCGGTGCCGCGCGTGGCCGGGCACCCGCTGGAGCCGTGGGTACGCTACTGGCACTTGCGGGTGCGGCTCGAGTCGGCGGACGCAGCCGAGGTGCAGGCGTTTCTGGCCGCGAATGCGGGCACGCTGGTGGCCGATCGCCTGCGCGCGGACTGGCTGAAACTGCTCGGCCGTCGCGGTCAGTGGGCAGCCTTCGCCGCCGAGCGCCCGCGCCTGGCGAGCGCCGACACCGAGATCGAGTGCTACGCGCTGTCGGCGCGGCGCGAGGCGGGCGAGGCCGACGCCGCGCGCCACGCGCGGCGTTTCTGGTTCACCGGTCGCGACCTGCCCGAGTCCTGCACGCCGCTGTTCCAGGCGCTGGTGTCCAGCGGCGAGTTGCGCGCCGACGATGTCTGGGCGCGGATCCGGCTCGCGCTGGAGGCCGGCAGCACCGGCACCGCGCGCCGCGCCGCGGCCTTCCTGCCGGGGGGGCAGCCCTTCGATCCGAAGGCGCTCGATCTGGCCCACGATCGGCCCCAGGCGGTGCTCGAGCGACGCAACGAACTGCGCACCCGCGCCCAGCGCGAGGTGGTGATGTTCGCCGCGCACCGCCTCGCGCGGACGAGTCCGCAGATGGCTGCGGGCGCGTGGGACCGCATCGATCACCAGTTCAGCGAGGCCGAGCGCGCCTACACCTGGGGCGCGATCGCCTGGCTGGGTGCCCGGCGCCTCGAGTCCGAGGCGCCGGCCTGGTTCCGCCGAGCCGCGGGAGTGCCGCTCAACGACGAGAAACTCGCCTGGCGGGTGCGCGCGTCGCTGCGCGCGGGTGAGTGGCGCGACGTGCTGGCTGCCATCGAACAGATGAGCGCGCAGGCGCGCGAGGACTCCGCATGGCGCTACTGGCGCGCGCGCGCGCTGCGCGAACTCGGTCGCGGCGAGGAGGCCACCGGCCTGCTGGTCTCGCTGTCGCGCGAGTTCGGTTTCTACGGGCAGCTGGCTGGCGAGGACCTCGGCCCGTTCGCCGGGCCGCCCTCGTCGCCGGCGTTCCGCCCGGTCCGCGACGAGGTGGAGGCGTTCGGTCGCCAGCCGGCGGTGGCTCGCGCGCTCGCGTTCTACCGGATCCGCATGCGGCTCGAGGGCAATCTCGAATGGTCGTGGGCGCTGCGCGGCATGAGCGACGCGCAGCTGCTCACCGCGGCCGAGTATGCGCGTGGCCAGCGGCTGTGGGACCGCGCGATCGCCACCGCCGAGCGCACCCGCGAGCAGCATGACTTCTCGCTGCGCTTTCTCGCGCCGTTTCGCGAGGAACTGCAGCCGCACCTGCGCCAGCAGCAACTCGACGAGGCGTGGGTCCTGGGACTCATCCGCCAGGAAAGCCGCTTCCTGCCCGATGTGCGATCGCACGCCGGTGCCTCGGGCCTGATGCAGCTGATGCCGGCGACCGCCGCGATGGTCGCCAAGCGCAGCGGCATGGCCGACTTCCGGCCGGCGCTGGTGAACGACGTGCAGATCAACCTGGGGCTGGGTACCGCCTACCTGCGCCAGGTACTCGACGGCCTGGACGACAGCCCGGTCCTGGCTTCGGCCGCCTACAACGCCGGGCCCGGCCGGGCCCGGGCGTGGCGCACCGTGCAGCCGCTGGAGGCCGCCATCTACGCCGAATCCATCCCGTTCGGGGAGACGCGGGACTACGTGAAGCGGGTGATGTCCAACGCTACCTGGTACGCGCACGTGCTCGGCCATTCGCTCACCTCGCTGCGCGCGCGCATCGGCACCATTCCGGCCCGCCAGCCGTAGTCGCAGGGTTGCCGCCCGGGGGCGGGCGGTCACCCGCGGGCCGGGGCCGGTGGCCAGCCCCGCGCGCGAGCGCGTCCCGCGCCATGCGAGACGTCGCTGCGATGTCGCCGGGGCCTGGAGAGGCCGCGGCGTGGCGGTCGGCGGCGGTTGCGGGACGCACGCCGCGAGCGAAAGCTCCATGGGCGCGATGCGGGCCGGCTCGGACGGGCGCGGACGGGCGAGGTCGACAGCGTGCCGCATCGTCGATGCCGGCGCGCGGGTCGGTCCGCCCGCGGCGTCCGCAGGCCGGGGCGGAGCGCGCGCGGCGATCCGACGCCGGCGGGGGCGGTCCGCACGAGGTGCCGGCGGTGGCCGCGGTCGCGGTACCATCCGCACCGTCGATCGGCCGGCGCGCCCCGCAGCGGGCCGCGCGGCGAGCGGCGCGGCGCGCGGCCCCGCGACGACGATGGTGACCGCTTCGAACGAGCCTCCCATGAACGTGAAACGAGTCTGTGTGATCGGCGGCAGCGGATTCATCGGCCGCCATATCGCCGAGCGCCTCGCCGCCCAGGGCGTGCGGGTCATCATCCCCACGCGGCTGCGCGAGCGCGCGAAGGACAGCCTGATCGTGCTGCCCAGCGTCGAGCTGCTCGCCGCCGACGTGCACGACCCGGCGCAGCTCGTGGCGCTGGTCCGCGGCTGCGATGCGGTGATCAACCTGGTGGGCATCCTGCATGAACGACGTGCCGGCGACTTCCAGCGCGCGCACGTGACGCTCACCGAGCGGGTGATCGCCGCCTGCCGCGAGGCGGGTGTGCGGCGCTACCTGCACATGAGCGCGCTGGGCGCGAGCGAGCGGGGGCCGAGCGAGTACCTGCGCACCAAGGCGGCCGCCGAGGCGCGGGTACGCGAGGCGCAGGCCGCCGGCCTGGCGACCACGATCTTCCGGCCGTCGGTGGTCTTCGGTGACGGCGATTCGTTCCTGACCCTGTTCGCGCGGATGCAGGCGTTCGCCCCCTTCGTGCCGCTCGGATCGCCGGGCGCGCGACTGCAGCCGGTCTGGGTAGAGGACGTCGCCCACGCGTTCGTGACCGCGCTCGCGCTCGCGCAGGCCGAGGGCGAGGTCTATGAACTGGCCGGACCGCAGGTCTACACCCTGCGCGAACTGGTCGAGATCGCCGGACGGCTGAGCGGGCACCCGCGCCCGGTGATCGGCCTGTCCGATGGACTGTCGCGCCTGCAGGCGCGGGTGTTCGGGCTGCTGCCAGTGAAGCTGCTGACCTACGACAACTACCTGTCGCTCACCGTCGACAACGTGAGCGCCCAGCCCTTCCCGGCGGTCTTCGGCCGCAGCCCGTCGGCGCTCGAGCCTGTGGCGCGGCGCTATCTGGGCGCGGCGGGGCCGCGCGCGCGCTATGGCGACTATCGCCACCGCGCCGGGCGCTGAGCGAGCGTGCGTCGGCCAGCCGGTGACTCCGCAGAGACCGCCGGTACGCGCGGCATGACGAGTGCCGCGATGCGGGCGTCGGGCTGCCGCGCACGGTCCGCAACCCGGGGATGCCCGGCGCAGCGAGAGGCCCGAGGTCGGTGATGCTGCGGCTGGTGATCGGCAACCGGAACTATTCGTCGTGGTCGCTGCGGCCGTGGCTCGCGCTGGCGATGGCCGGGGCCTCGTTCGAGGTCGAGCGCATCGCGCTCTACGCGCCGGGCAGCCGCGAGCGCATCCGTGCCCACGGGGGCGCGGGCAAGGTGCCGGTGCTGCATGACGGGGACGTGACGGTCTGGGAGTCGCTCGCGATCTGCGAGTACGTGGCCGAGCGTTTCCCGCAGGCTCGCCTGTGGCCCCAGGCGCAGGCGGCGCGCGCCCGCGCCCGTGCGGCAGCCACCGAGATGCACGGCGGGTTCGTGGCCCTGCGGCGCGAGATGCCGATGAACATCCGTCGCCTCGAACCGGGCCGGGTGCTCGGGGCCGAGGCGGCCGCCGATCTCGCGCGCGTGCTCGACCTGTGGCGCGAGGCGCGGGCCCGGCACGCCGGCGAGGGGCCGTTCCTGTTCGGCCGCTTCGGCATCGCCGATGCGATGTACGCGCCGGTGGTGCTGCGGCTTCGCAGTTACCGACCGGCCGGCATCGAGGAAGACCCGCTTGCGCTCGACTACATGGCGGCGGTACTCGCGCTGCCCCCGATGCGGCAGTGGATCGCCGATGCCCTGGCCGAGACCGAGCGCATCGCTGCCTTCGATGCCTGAGCCTCGCGCCGCCGCCGCGGTCGGGGCGTGTCGGGCCGCCTGCGGCCGGGCGGCCCGCACGCGGCGCCGGACGACCGCGGACCCGGCCCGCGGTGGCGGGGCGATCGGCGCGGGGCCCTGCGCGGCCGGGGGGAGCGCGGCTGGCAGGGCGCGGGCCGGCCGGGGGCCTCGCCGCACCCGTCCCCTGGCCGCGGCGGCTGGCCGCAGCCCGGCACCGGCGAAGGAGGCGGACCGCGACCGACCCGCGTCACGCAGCGTCACGCAGGTCGGTGACCCGGCGCCGGGGCAGGAGGTCGACCGTGGCCGATGACGCGCTGCAGGTCTATTCGGTCGGCGGATCGGTGCGCGACGAACTGCTCGGGTTGCCGGTGAGCGACCGCGACTGGGTGGTGGTGGGCGCGACGCCGCAGGCGATGGTCGCGCTCGGATACCGCCCGGTCGGGCGGGATTTCCCGGTATTCCTGCATCCGAACACCCAGGAGGAGTATGCGCTCGCTCGCACGGAACGCAAGGCAGGGACGGGTTACCGGGGATTCGAGGTACACGCATCGCCGGAGGTGACGCTGGAGCAGGATCTCGCGCGTCGCGACCTCACGATCAACGCGATGGCGCGTGCTCAGGACGGGACGCTGGTCGACCCCCATGGCGGTCGGGCCGACCTCGAGGCGGGCGTGCTGCGCCATGTCGGGGTGGCCTTCGCCGAGGATCCGGTGCGCATCCTGCGCCTCGCGCGCTTCGCCGCCCGCTTCGCGGCCTTCCGCGTCGATCCGGCGACGCTGGCGCTGTGCCGGCGCATGGTCGAGGCGGGCGAGGCCGACGCGCTGGTGGCCGAGCGGGTCTGGCAGGAGATCGCCCGCGGGCTCGCCGAGTCGCGCCCCTCGCGGATGCTGGAGGTGCTGGAGGCCTGCGGCGCGCTCGAGCGGGTGCTGCCGGAGGTGGCCGCCGCGCAGCGCCCGGCCGCCGGGGTCGAGCGGCCGGCGCGCGCGGGGCCGGAAGGACCTGACGACGGGCAGCCGGCGTCCGGGTTGGCCGAGGCCGAGCCGACGCGCCCACGCGCGGCCGCGGGGGCGATGGCGGAACTGGGTCGGCTGCTCGACCGTGCCGCGGCCCGCGCCGCGCCGCTGGTGGTGCGCTTCGCGCTGCTGGCCGCCGCCCGCCCCGGGGGAGGGACCGCCGAGCCGGCGGCGGTGCAGGCCCTGTGCGCGCGGCTGCGGGTGCCGGGCGACTGTGCCGACCTCGCGCGCCTGCTGGCCGCGCGGTACCCCTCGCCCCCTGCGGACGAGGACGCGGCCGAGGCGGCGCTCGCCTTCGTCGAGGCGTGCGACGGGTTGCGGCGGCCCGATCGGTTCGGCGCGCTACTGCTGGCCCGGGAACTCCTCGAGGAGGTCGCGGCGGGGGCGGCGGCCGCGCCCGCGTCGGCCGCCGGGCTGCAGGCTCCCTCGGCCCGGTCCCGCCGCCTCGCCGCGGCCCTCGTGGCCGCCCGCGGCGGCGATGCCGGGGCGATCGCCCGCTCCGGGGGCGGGCCGGCGGCCATCGCCAGCCGTGTCCGGGCGGCGCGGCTCGCCGCCGTGCGGGCGGCTCTGGACGCCTGAGGCCCCCCCGGCGCTCAAGTCGCGCCGCCGGCGGCCGATAGCCAGAC
>JBIPNU010000156.1:0-6053 GCA_044370615.1 Burkholderiales bacterium | reverse complement strand
GCCCAACCAGCGGCGCCCGACCCGGAGGTGCCGCCAAACGAAGAACACGAGCGCGACCACGCCGGTCCACACCGGCCAGTGGTACCACCACAACCGGGCGCCGAACTCCGACGGGGTGTTCGCGCGCAGCATCCCCAGTTCAAGCATCGCGATGGCGGCCACGCTGGCGGCAAGCACCGAAAAGGCCAGGTGAGCGCTGGCCGAGGGCCGATTGACCACGACATGGGCATGGATGGCCGCCAGGGTCGCGCAGGCCGCGGCGATCGACACCCAGATCATGTCTACCGCGCCCATCGCGTCCGCTCCCGATCCTGCGCGCGCTGTTCGCTTGTCAGGCCGCGCTCGGCGACTTCGCCTGCCAGCGCGACAGCGCAGCCCCGGCCAGCATCAGCAGCGCGAGCACCCACAGCACGCCTGCCACGCCGATCGCGCCGCCGAGCGCGCCGAAGGCGACCGGCCCGCCCATGCGCACCGCGTTGTTGGCGGTCAGGCGCAACCCCAGCGCCCGTCCCGAACGACCTTTCGCCGAACTTTCGTACATCAGCATCACGGTCAGCGGAATGCCGATACCCATGCCCAGCCCGAACCCGAAGGCGATCAGCGCGAAGGTGTAGGCATCGTTCGCGAAGGGCATGATCGCGAGCCCCGCCGTGCCGGTCAGGAATACCCAGCCCATCAACTGGTAGGGCGGAACCCGGCGCGACAGCCGAGCGAGGAACATGCGCACGATGAACGAGGCGGTCGCGAACGCGGCGAGTACCGCGCCGATCGCGGAAGCCGACAATCCGATCTGGTGACCATGGATCGGCACGTAGAACTGGAACAGATCGGATCCCAGCTGGACCAGGCCGCTCACCACCAGCATCACCACCATCGGCCGATCGATGCGCAGCGGAGGCGCCGGCGACTGCCCCGCGCGCGTCTGGGCGGGCGGCAGGTAACGCCCCTCGGCTGCGAGCAGTCCGAGGACGATGAACGACACCGCGGCGATGACCAGACAGGACCACGCGTGTCCGAATGCGTCGATCGCCACCCCGGCGAGCAGCGGTCCTGCGAAGGTCGACAGCGCGCCCGCGAGGCTGAAGTTCGCGAAATTCGCTGCGCGGTCCTCCGACGTGCTGAGCGTACCGAACAGGTTCTGCAGCGTCACGTGGTAGAACGCGAGCGCGAGACCGTTGAGCGCCGCCGCGACGTAGAACATCGGCAGCACGGGGAACAGGAACAGCAGCAGCAGGGAGACGGCCGCGCAGACGCCCGCGAACACGAGGATGCCGCGGGAGGCCCGCCGATCGGCCAGCGACCCGATCGGCCAGGACAGCAGCAGCGGGAACAGGTAGAGCAGCCCGCCGAGCACTCCGACTACCCATTGCGAGGCACCCAGCTCCAGCACGTACAGCGTGAGCAGCACGCGCATCGCATTGGCGCCGGTGAAGTTGAAGAACGTGAGCGCCACGCCCAGCCTCACCGCGCGGCGGCGCACGTGCTCGGAGGGCGCGCTCATGTCGACGTGCAGGTCCGGGGAATTTCCCTCGGCGAGGGCCGGCGACTGCGCCGGAGGTCGATCATTCGGCTCTGGCCTTCGATTCCCGGATCACCTTTGCCCAGCGGGCGATCTCGGCCGCAAGATAACGGGCGAAGAACTCCGGCGATTCGGCGATCGGATCCGCGCCCATCTGCGCCAGACGCTCGCGGATCTCCGGTCGCTGGACCGCCCGCACCGATACCTCGTTCAGCTGCGTGACGAGGTCCCGCGACAGGCCGGCCGGCGCGAGGAAGCCGTACCAGGTCTCGGTCATGAATCCGGGCAGGCCGCCCTCCACCAGGGTGGGCAGATCCGGCAGCAGCGGCGATCGCTTCGCGCTGGTGATCCCGATCGCGCGGATGCGCCCGGCGTTGATCAGCGGCTGAGCGGACGGGATGTTGTTGAACGCGAAATCGACCTCCCCGCTGGCAAGGCCGGCGAGCGACGGTGCGCTTCCCTTGTACGGGACGTGGGTCATCGGGCTGCCCAGCATGACCTTGAGCATCTCGCCGGAAAGATGCTGGGAACTGCCCACGCCCGAGGACGAGTAGTTGAGCCCACCGCGGGTCCGCTTGGCCACCGCGATGAAGTCGCGCACGTTTCTGGCGGGGAAGGACGGATGGACCAGCAGCAGGTTGGGGCTGGTCGCGAAGATCGAGATCGGCGTGAAGTCCTTGACCGGGTCGTAGTTGATCTTCGCGTAGAGGCTCACGTTGATACCGTGGGCCGCCGAACTCATGAAGAGCGTGTAGCCATCGGCCGGCTGGCGCGCGACGAACTCGGCAGCCACGTTCTGCGCCGCGCCCGGGCGGTTCTCGACGATCACCGGCTGGCCGAGCGTGTCGCTGATCTGCTGCGCCATCATGCGGCCCATGATGTCGGTGCCACCGCCCGGCGCGTAGCCGACGATCATCCGGATCGGCTTGACCGGGAAACGCCCGGCCGACGATTGCGCGGACACGACCGGAGCGGCGAGCGTCGCCCCGAGGGCGACGGCGAGGAGCAGCATGCGCATGAGACCTCCGCGCGAATGGGCATGAACCAGGGGGACCCCGGATGCTACACCCGTGAGGCCCCCGCCTTGGGCCGCGACTCGCGGCGCTGGATCGGACGGCTCCGGTCCTCGCGCGGTTCGAGCAGACTCGCGCACGATGCTGCCCGGGAACGCGCTGCCCGGCACTTTTCCGCCGGCCCAAGGCCAGCAGCCGCATCGGTCCGTAGCCCGTGGGGGACGGTCGAAGCCGGCGCCTCGCGCCGGTCGCACGCGAGCCGGCCGGACGATCGGACGTGTGGCGCAGCATCACCGCGGCCGAGGTCGATTCGTTGCGCAACACATCCGGACGCGATGCGCAACGGCCCGAACCGCGCGTGCGACGCTCGCCCTCCGTCCCCGGGCCCGCGCGCCGCTGCCAACGCACCCGTGCAATGCGCGATGACGGGCACCGGGACCCCACCGGGCTTGCCCTGGGCAGACCTTTGGGCGACATTTGCGGCAGGCGTGGCGCAGGCTTGCCGCGACGCGCCGGTGCGTTCACGATGCCGCGAACGCTTGATCCGAGGGAGCGTATCGATGACGATGATCCGGCCAGTCCTCGCCCTGCTCTGCTGTGCCCTGCCCGCCCCCCCCGCGGCGGCGCAGCCCGCGTGGCCGCAGAAGCCGATCCGCTGGATCATCGACTTTCCCGCGGGCGGCGTGTCCGATACGGTCGCACGCTCGGTCAGCGGACGATGGTCCGAACGCCTCGGGCAGCCGCTGGTGGTGGACCCCCGTCCCGGCGCAGGAGGCATGCTCGCCTACGGGCTGGCGGCCAGGGCCCTGCCTGATGGCCACACGATCGCCTTCATCAGTGCTCCGTTTGTCCTGCTGCCCGCGCTGCACGCGCGGCCGCAGTACTCGGTGGCCGACTTCGTGCCGGTCGGGCTGATCGGAACCGCGCCCAACGTGCTGGTCGCCTCACCGCGTGTCCCGGCCGGCAGCGTGCGGGACCTCGTCGCGTGGGCGCGTACGCGGGGCGATGCCGTGAACTTCGCTTCGGTCGGCATCGGATCCGGACCCCATCTCTCGGCCGAGCAGTTCAACCAGATCGCCGGCCTGCGCGGGACTCACGTGCCGTTCAACGGCAGCGGTGCTGCGCTGACCGAGATCATGGCGGGCCGAGTCGACTACCTGTTCGTGAACCTGCCCTCGGCCGCTTCGCTGGCGAAAACCGGCAAGCTGGCGATGCTGGCGACTGGCAGCGAACGTCGGCTCTCCGCGTGGCCGGACCTGCCCACCGTCGCCGAGGGCGGACTGGCCGGCTTCCGCTCGGTCGGGTTCTACGGGGTCGCCGCGCCCGCAGGCGTGCGGGCCCCGGTACTGACGCGACTTCGTGCCGACCTCGCCCAGGTCGTGTCCCTGCCCGAGGTGCGCGAGCGACTCATCGCGCTGGGGGCCGAGCCGCCGACCGACGGCTTCGACTTCGCGGCGTTTCTCGCAGAGGAAACCACCCGCTGGGGCAAGGTGATCCGGGACGCCCGCATCCGGATCGACAACTGAGCACCGGGCGCCTGCGCGCATCCACTCGCGACGTCGCCCATCCGCCCAGTCGTCCCGTCGTCCCCTCGTCCCCTCGTCCAGTCGTCCCGTCGTCCAGTCGTCCCCTTGTCCAGTCGTCCATTCTTCCATTCGCCGAGGCCGTACCGTGGAAATCTCCGCCATCGAAACCGTCCAGCTCCCGCACAGCGAACTCTCCCACGCCGCCTGCGTGCGCGCCGGCCCCTGGATATTCGCCAACGGCATCGAGGCGATCGGCGCCGGCCTGCCGGAGGATCCGACGCTCGCGGACGATGCCGCGCTTCCGATGCACGGCCTGCCTCGGCATCGGCGCGAAGGCGACCGGATCGCCGCGCGGCTGAAATCGATGCTGGCGAAGGCGGGCACCAGTTTCGAGAACACGGTCCGGCTGGATCAGTACTACCCGACCTGGAAGGCCGTCGATCCTTATCACCGCGCTCGGCGCGCGGCATTCGGGAACTACATTCCCCCGAGCACCTCGGTGGTGATGTGCGGGTTGCTGCCCGACGGCGCGGACATCTCCACCAATCTCATCGCCGTCCTGCCCGGGCGGGGACACGACCCGCAACGCGTGGAGCCGCCGAACGTGACTGCACCCACCTGGTCCGGATTCGTGCCAGCAGCGGTCTGCGGCGAACTCGTCTTCGTCGCCGGGCAGATGGCGCGCGGCCCCGACGGCCCGGATCCGCGCGCGCACGTGCCGGCGCACAGCCTGTGGGGCGGCCACGAGGCACGCAAGCAGGCCGAGTACGTGATCGATCATCGGCTGCTGCCGGCGCTGCAGGCGGCCGGCGCTTCGGCGCGCGGCGCGCTCAAAGCCCAGGCGTATCTGCGCCATGCCGAGGACCTGCCGCACTTCCTTGAAGTCTGGAACGATCGGTTCGGTGAACGCCAGGTCGCACTCACCATCGCCCAGGCCAGCGACTTCGGACTCGTCGACGGGAGCCTGGAGATCAATCTCGTCGCCCTGCGCGACGACGCGCTGTCGGACAAGCGGATTCTCGAGGCCGACATCCCGCGCGAGGCGACCTTCGGAGCGCACGCCGTGACGGCGGCAGGCCTGGTCTTCGCCTCCGGCCTGATGGCCTGCGATCGCCGCGGCGCCGATGCCGCGCTGGCGGTGACGGCACCCGGAGCCCGCATGGGGCTCGTCGCACGAGCGGAGATGGCCGTACTGGTCGACCGTGCGCTGCGACTGTGCCAGGCCGCGGGTATCGGCCCGGAGGCGATCACCCGAGCGTTGCTCCTGTCGACCGCGCTCGAGGGCTTCCACGACCGTCTCGGGGTCTGGGCGGACCGGACGGGGCTGCGAAGCATTCCCTACTGCACGGCGCAAACCCCGTCGCATCCGGTACCGGGATGCACGACCACGCTGGATCTCTGGGCATGGGCGGGTCGCTGAAGCGCGCTCACAGCAGCCAGTCGATACGCAGCCATTCCATTGCGCGCGCGACGACGCGCCGACCGAGTCCCGCTCGCGGCTCGCGCCGCGAACTCCACTGGCCTTCTCCATGCCAGCGTGGCGCCCCGTCCGGGTCCAGCGCCACGCGCCACGCGACGTGCGGATGGATGTCGTCGAGCGCGCGACCCAGCCGGCCGGCGAGCCCGACGCTGTCGACCACCAGCCCCATCTCGGTGTTGAGCGCGGCCGAGCGAGGATCGAGATTAAACGAGCCGACGAAGATCCGCTGCCCGTCGATCGCGAAGGTCTTCGCGTGCAGGCTGGCCGAGGAGCGCATCCGGTCCCTCAGCCGCAGTGTCGGCCCTCGCCGACGCCGGTGACGGGCATCGGGACGGAGTTCATAGAGTTCGACGCCGGCGCGCAGCAGCGCGATCCGCCAGCGCGCGTAGCCGCCGTGCACGGCCGGCACGTCGGTGGCAGCAAGCGAGTTCGTGAGCACGCGAACGCGAACGCCCCGCCCGGCGAGCGCCTCCAGCATGCGCAGCCCTTCGGTGCCCGGCACGAAATACGGGGAC
>JBIPNU010000154.1:0-6065 GCA_044370615.1 Burkholderiales bacterium | reverse complement strand
GGGGCGCGAAGCACCACCGGGCATTTCGTCGTGACGGCGGTCTATGGTGCGCTCGCGGGCATCGTGCCGTCGCGCGTACTGGCCGAGTGCGGGGCGCCACGGCCGATCGTGGTGCTGCGCGGACTGCACGATGACGGGCGACCGTTTTCGCAGACGCTGTTCTGCATGGGGAGCATGGGGGCCCGTCCCAGTGACGACGGCATCTCGTGCGTGGCCTACCCGACCAACACGGCCGTCACGCCGGTGGAAGTCGTGGAGACCACGGCCCCGGTGCGTATCGTTCGCAAGGAGATCATTCCGGATTCCGGCGGGGCCGGTCGGTTCCGCGGTGGCTGCGGCCAGCGGATCGAACTGGAGTTCCTGGCGAATGCACCGATCACGGTGTCCGTTCGGGCGGATCGAACGCGAAACCCTGCGCGGGGCGCGGCTGGCGGGCTTGCGGGGGCGTGTGCCCGCGTGCAACTGAACGGGCAGGATATCGATCCCATGGGCATCACCCTGTGCCGCAAGGGCGATCGGCTGTCAGTGGAAACCCCGGGCTCGGGCGGCTATGGCAATCCGCTTGAACGGGATCGGCAGCGGCTGCTCGACGATCTCGCGCGTGGACTGGTGACGCCCAGCGCCGCGAAAGCGTTGTATGGGCTGGAGCGCGTATGATCGGGCGGGTGTTCAACATCGCTGAGGTAGAGCGCCGACGTTGGGCCAGGGTGGTCACGCCCGTGGTCGCCAATCCTCGACATGACCGGATCGGCGCCCGGCAGACTCGACGGTCGGGCCACTGATGTCTGCCGACGACGCCGAGCGCATCGCGCGGGCTACGTTCAACGGGATTCGCGAGCAATTCCCTGCGCTCACCTTCGTCGAAGAGACCGACGCCCCGGTGGAGATCAGCATCGTCGTGCCTGTTCAGGCGGGGCTGAAGTTCCAGGTCTGGTTGGCACTGCAGAACGCGGACGAACTGCACTTCTCGGTCGAGGGTCGTCTGTGGCTGCGGTGGTTCCCGTGCACCGACCCCGCGCGGGTCGCGGAGTTCATCGACGCGGTGAGCGGCTTTCTGTCGGGACGGTACCGGGTGCTGGAGCAGCTGCGCTTCGGCCGGTGCCTCAAGGCGGAACTGCAGGCGCCCGAGGGCGAGGGCTGGAAGACGCTCGGCACGCGGTCCTTCATCCACCTGCCGGTGCCCGGGTTCAGGACGTTTCGGGAAGTCTGGAATAGCTGAGCGTACCGGTGATCGCTCGCGCCGGGTCACGACGTCCGCCGCCCGGGTTGGCGAGACGTCGTGGTCGATGTCCGATGGCCACGTCGCGATCCCGCGCGCTCGATTACCTGCATCCGGGGGGGCGGAGGCAACGCGCGTGCGCGGCTGGAATACTGTCCCGTGTGCGGCCGCGCGGAAGGCTTCAGGGGACGGCATGACGGCTCAGAGCCTCGACGTCGGGCTCCGGGCCAAGTCCTGGCGCGCTGCTCAGGGTCACGGTTCCGTCGCGAATCTCGCCAACGGCACCGCACAGGAGTTCGCGAAGCGGATTCGGATTGGCGTCAACCTCCAGCAGGCCATCACCCCCTTCGGCTGCCAGCAGGTGGGCTGAGGCCAGCAATCCGATACCTCCGCCCAGATAATGCGGGCAGTACCGCAGTCCTCGCGCAGTGGCTTCGCGGGCCACCGGAAGACAGCCCGAAACTCCTCCCCACTTGGCCGCGTCTGGCTGCAGAACCCGAAGCGTACCGGACTCGATCGCCCGTCTGAAATCGGCCTCACCCCGGAGATTCTCCCCGGCGGCGAGCGGGCCGGACACCTCGCTCAACGCCTGCCACTCAGCCCATGGACGATCGGCTCGCAGGGGCTCTTCGAGCCAATCGAGATCGAAGGCTTCGAGCTGGGGCGCCATCCTCAGCGCCTCCTCTAGGGACCAGCCCTGATTGACGTCCGCCATGAGCCGACAGTCCGACCCGAGCGCCGCGCGCAGTGCCTTGAGGTTGCGCAGGTCAAGCTCCTCGCCGAAGCCGATCTTGACCTTGAACGACGTGTGCCCCTCGCTGCGCCGGGTCAGGGCCATGCGCACCGGCTGATCGGGATTGAGGCCACTGGCGTACACGCTGACGGTAGGCGAATGTCCTCCGAGAAAGCTCCACAAGGGCTTGCCCGCCCGACGCGCGCTCAGGTCCCACAGCGCGATGTCGATTCCTGCGATCGCCTGAGCCAGCGGGCCGGGCTCTCCCGACTGGATGCCAAGCACGTCCGTGCGGGCGGTGAGCCATTCGAACGCCTCGGTCGGGTCCTCGAAAGGGCGGCTCAACGCAAGCGGGGCCAGCACGCTGCCGACCAGCTTCGCCCTGTGTTCCGCCCCCACCTCCGGGAAATTGCACCAGATCTCGCCCCAGCCCACCACCCCATCCATGTCCTCGGCCCTGACGAGGACCATGGCGCGTTCATGCATCGTGCCGAAGGACACCACCACCGGCTCTTGCAGCCGATGGCGAAACAGCAAGGGGCGTAACGATCGCAAGTGCAGGATGTTGTCCACGAGCCGTCCTCTCCGTATCAGTCCACCTTGATCTGTCCGTCCCGGGCAATCGCCCGGTGGCGATCGATATCCTGCCTGAGGAACGCGGCGAAGCTGGCCGGGGTGCTCGACTGAACGGCCAGCATGCCGCTGCGCGCGAGCGTGGCCTTCACGTCCTCGACCGCCAGTGCCTTGTGCAGCGCGCCGGTAACGCGCTGGATGGCTGCCGACGGGGTGCCGCGCGGCGCGAAGAACCCGATCCAGTTGTCGGCGTTGAGCGGCAGGCCTGTTTCGGCCATCGTCGGAACCTCCGGCACCAGGGCGGACCGATTCGGACTTGCAACCGCCAGCGCGCGGATCTTGCCAGCCCTGATCTGTGGAGCGGCCACGGCCGGGTTCGCAAACATCAGGGAGATGTCGCCCGCGAGGAGGGCATTCATCGCCGGCGGGGCTCCGTTATAGGGAACGTGCAGCATGTTGACGCCCGTCAGCGCGCGTAGCTGTTCGCCGGCCAGATGCGCGGGTGTCCCCACCCCTGCGGAGCCGTAGGTGAGTTTTCCCGGGCGCTCCCTCGCCAGAGCGATCAGCTCCTTGACCGAAGCGGCCGGGACCGATGCCGGAACGACCAGGATCTGGGAAGTTGTCGCAACGATGGCGATGGCTGCGAGGTCGGTCAGGACGTCGAATGTCACCAGCTTCGGCGACAGGGCGGCGTTGATGGTGAGCGTGCTGGTGGTCAGCAGGAGGGTGTGACCGTCGGGCTTCGCGCGAACGACTGCGTTGGTCCCGATCATCGAACTCGCGCCCGGTCTGTTGACCACGACCATCGGCTGCCCGAGGGACTCACGAACCCTCTCGCCCAGCACGCGAGCGGCGATGTCGACGAGTCCGCCGGCGGGGTAGGGCACCATGAGCTCGATCGGTCGGGTCGGATACTCCTCGGCGAGGACTGCGCCCGGACTGGCCAGCACCACGGCTGACATGCACCACGCTGCGGGTGCGAGGGGCCATTGCGTCGACATGATGCACTCCTTTTTCGAGGGTGTCGGGTATCCGTCCGGGGACGCGCGTCGACGGCTTGCACCCGCCGAGGCTTCGCGGGTAGCACGGCCTGTCTCGCCCCGTCCGTCCGCCAGGTGATGCATGACCCGTCCGCTGGCGAATGGGTGGTCGGCGTGCAGTCTCGGCGGAAGGCTTCGCGATCAAGGCGAACCCATGGCTTTCGGGCCGGGAGTTCGATCAGGTGGTGCGGAACGTGCCGCGCGTTGCTCTAATTGCACTCCGGACCCGGAGAATCGATGATGTCGACGCTGGGCTGAAGTTTAGAAGCCCGTCTCCGTCGACGGAAATACAATCTCGGCATCATCCCCAGTCGGAATTTGTATGGCCCTGGATCTCGAACATCTGAAGGCGTTTCTCGTGGTGGTCGAGGAGGGCAGCATCACCCGTGCCTCGACCCGTCTTCGGGTGGCGCAGCCTGCGCTGGGGCGGCAGATGCGCGTGCTGGAAGAGTCGCTGGGCGTCCAACTTCTGGAGCGCTCGTCGATCGGTGTACACCCCACCCCTGCCGGTGGCCGCCTGCTCTCGCACGCGCGCGATATTCTGCGCGAGGTGAGCCGAGCGGAGGCCGCCGTCGGCGCCTACGGGGAGCAGGCGCAAGGCAACGTGGTCGTTGCCTTGCCGACGTCCATGGCTCACCAGCTTGCCGCGCCTCTGCTCCGAAGCGTGCGCTCGCGGTTTCCCCTGATCCGGATGGTCATGCGGGAAGGCGACAGCTACGTCGTGCAGGAGTGGATCAGGGATGGCACGGCCGACATCGCGCTGCTGCCGGAGGGAGACTCCGATCCGAGTCTGCACGCGACGGTGTGTGCAACCCAGACCGTGTGCTTCTTTGGTCGTCCGGACCTGATTCCCGGCGGTCTTCAGCCCATGCCCCTCGCCGAGGCCCTGAACTATCCCCTTGCGATGTCGATGCGCCCCAATCGCCTGCGTCGCCGGGTGGACGACGCCGCGCGGCAACTGGGTCTTTCGGTCCAACCGATCGTCGAGTGTGGTTCAGGTCGGCTACTGTCGTTGCTGGCCCGGGACGGGGTTGCTTTCAGTATCCAGCCTTGGGTCGGTCCGGCGCCGGTCGTGGAAGATGGCGTGGCGATCCTGCCCATCGTCGAGCCGACCATCTCGCGATCGTTGGCGGTCGTGTGGAGCACGAGAAGAACGTTGTCGCCCGCCGCCGAATCAGTCAGGAGCGTGCTGGAGAACACCATCGCAGACCTGCCGACTCGTTGAGCCGCGAGGCGCGACTGTATGTCGTCGCGCCACCACTCGGTCGGTCGGCGTCGAACCGGATTGCCACGATGCGACGCAGTATCCTCCTCCCGGGGTTCGCATTGCGGCACCGCGCAGGTCGACCGCATCGACGTGGAGACCGTCAATGACCATCAAGCCGATTCGTACCGACGAAGACCTGCAGCGCGCCTTTCGTCGACTGGAGAAGATCTTCCAGGCCGGGGAGGGCACTCCCCAGGCGGACGAGCGCGACGTGCTCGTGACGCTGATCGAGGCGTACGAGAACAGGCGCTACGACTTCGGCCCCGTCGATCCGGTCGAGGCCATCCGGTTCCGCATGGAGCAGCAGGGCCTGACCCCGCGCGACCTCGAGCCGTTCATCGGGTCGAGCGGGCGGGTGTCCGAAGTGCTGAACCGCAAGCGCGCGCTGAGCCTGCGGATGGTCAAGCGGCTTCATGAAGGGCTGCGCATTCCGTACGAGAGCCTGTTGTCGGGGGTACGGTAGGCGCCTGTGGGTGCCTTCCTCGCGGCAAGCGCAGTCCGAGGTTGATCGCGACGTACCGGGTGTGGGGGCGGTCGACGATCGCTCGCGTCTGCGCGGGCCGATGCCGCGTGTAACCGTCGCGCGTGCCGTCCCTGGGTAAACGGCCCGGTCGCGCGACGCACGGGCGGCTCACGGCGTCCGGGAGCTTCTCGCCCCCGGGGTTTGCGCACGCACCGCCCCGATCTTCGCCTCGAAGTTCCGGCGGTGACATGGGACGGTATCGGGGTGCCGCGCGCTGCCACTCGGCCGTGCGCGTTCCGCTACGCCCGGGGCGCGCAGGGACTCGGTGCGCGGCGCGGGGCACTCACGTGGGCCAGCGGCGCTGGACCGAGCAGGGCATTCGAGGTCGTGGTCGCTCTGGCGGCGATGCATTGCCGCGCTATAGTGAAATGTCTATAATCCTCCTTGACGAGATCCCTCGCAAGCCGCTGCGATGGATGGCCTCGGCCAAGCGAGACCTGCTTGCGATGCCGGACGAGGTGCAGGATGTCTTCGGGTACGCGCTCGATCTCGCCCAGGCAGGCGGCAAGCACCCAGGCGCGAAGGTGCTTGCGGGGTTCGGCTCGGCGAGCGTGCTCGAGCTTCTGGACGACGACGCGCGCGGCAGTACCTACCGGGTGGTCTACACGACCGCCTTCGACGGCTGGATTTGCGTGCTGCACTGCTTCAAGAAGAAGTCGACATCCGGCACCCGTACGCCAAGGGCTGACCGGGAACTGATTCACTCAAGG
>JBIPNU010000002.1:0-20085 GCA_044370615.1 Burkholderiales bacterium | reverse complement strand
AGCCGCCGGGCAACCGCCTGCGCGTGGCGCTGACCGGCCTGACGATGGCCGAGAAGTTCCGCGACGAAGGCCGTGACATCCTGTTCTTCGTCGACAACATCTATCGCTACACCCTGGCGGGCACCGAAGTCTCGGCGCTGCTCGGCCGGATGCCGTCCGCGGTGGGCTACCAGCCTACGCTCGCCGAGGAAATGGGCCGCCTGCAGGAGCGGATCGTCTCGACCAAGGTCGGGTCGATCACCTCCATCCAGGCGGTGTACGTTCCGGCGGACGACCTCACCGACCCGAGTCCGGCGACTACCTTCGCCCACCTCGACGCGACCGTCGTGCTCTCGCGCGACATCGCCTCGCTGGGGATCTACCCTGCGGTGGATCCGCTCGACTCGACCTCGCGCCAGCTCGACCCGAACGTGATCGGCGAGGAGCACTACAACGTCACCCGGGCGGTGCAGGCGACCCTGCAGCGCTACAAGGAACTGCGCGACATCATCGCGATCCTCGGCATGGACGAACTGTCGCCCGAGGACAAGCTGGCCGTGGCCCGCGCCCGGAAGATCCAGCGCTTCCTGTCGCAGCCGTTCAACGTCGCCGAGGTGTTCACCGGCTCGCCGGGCAAGATCGTCGCCCTCAAGGACACGATCAAGGGCTTCAAGATGATCGTCGACGGCGAGTGCGATGCGCTGCCCGAGCAGGCGTTCTACATGGTCGGCACGATCGAGGAAGCGTTCGAGAAGGCGAAGTCGCTGCAATGACACTCACCGGTGTTGGCGTCGCGCGCGCGCGCCGGCACCGCTCCGCGAGTCGACCCGTCCGACCCCTCGGACCCGTCAGACCCTTCCGGTCCCGCGTCCCGCGAGCCCGGCCCACCTGATCCGTACCCCGTCCCAGAGCCATGGCCCACACGATCCACGTCGATGTCGTCAGCGCAGAGGAGAGCATCTTCTCCGGCGAGGCGGAGTTCGTCGTGCTGCCCGGCGAAGCGGGCGAGCTCGGCATCTATCCTCAGCACACCCCGCTGATCACCCGCATCAAGCCCGGCGCTGTGCGCATCAAGGTCGCCGGCAAGGATGAAGAGGAGTTCGTCTTCGTCGCCGGCGGCATCCTCGAGGTGCAGCCCAAGGTTGTCACCGTGCTCGCCGACACCGCGATCCGCGGCCACGACCTCGACGAGGCGAAGGCCGAGGAAGCCCGCCGCCAGGCCGAGGAGATCCTGCGCAACGCCAAGGGCGAACTCGAAGTGGCCACCGCGCAGGCCGAACTCGCCACGGTCGCCGCGCAGATCGCGTCCATCCGCAAGTTCCGCCAGAAGCGCTGAGCCCGCGCTGCGTCGGCGTTCCGACGCGGATCATGTCCCGGGTGGAGGGTTGCAGGACCCCAACGGTGCGTTCGAAGTAGCGCTGGCCTGCCCGCAGGCACGCGAGGTCCTGCGGTCCGGATGAGGCGATGGCCGCGGCCGCCGCGGACGGTCGGTGGGCCTTTCGGCAGACGAGTGGTCGCGCCGCGACTACTCCGCCCGTGCGCCCGAGGCCTTGACGATCTTCGCGTACTTGTCGATCTCGCTGCGGTAGAAGCTCGAGAACTCGGCGCCTGTCAGCAGGACCGGCAGCGCACCCTCGCGCTCCAGCGCGCCACGCACGCTGGGCAAGGCATGCGCCTTGCGCAATTCGGTCGCCAGCCGTTCCTGGATGGCCGAGGGCAGACCCCCGGGCCCGAAAATGCCGTACCAGATCTCGATCGAATAGCCCGGAAACGTGGCGGCGATCGGCGGCGCATCCGGCAGTGCCGGCGACGACTTCGGGGTCGTGACCGCCACGACGCGGAGCCGCCCCGCCCGCACGTGCGGGATCGCCGAGGGCAGCGTGGTGAAGGCCATGTCGAGTTCGCCACCGAGCAGCGCCGCGATGACCGGCGCAGCACCCTTGTAGGGCACGTGGGTGAGCTCGATGCCAGCGGAGATGCGCAGCAGTTCGCCGGCGAGATGACCGCTGGTACCGTTGCCGTTCGAGCCGAAGTTGAGTCCGCCACGCCGCTTGCGCGCCTGTGCGACCACGTCCTTGACGGACTTGAGCGGTACCGACGGATGCACGGCCAGCACGAGGGGCGCGCTGGCCACCAGCGCCACCGGCGTGATGTCGGTGAGCGCGCTGTAGCCGAGCTTCTGGTAGAGCGACGCGTTGATCACCAGCGAGTTCGACGTGAGCATCAGCGTGTACCCGTCGGGTGGCGACTTCGCGGTGATCTCCGCGCCCACGTTGCCGCCCGCGCCCGCGCGGTTGTCCACCGTCACCGGCTGACCCAGCGCGTCCGAGAGCTGGGTGGCGAACTGGCGTGCAAGGAAGTCGGTACCTCCGCCCGGCGGGAACGGGGTGACCATGCGGATCGGGCGGACCGGCCACGCCTGAGCGTCGGCGGTCGTGGCCACAGGCCCGGCAAGCGCGAACACGGAGGCGGCGGCGACCGACCGCATGATCAGCGAACGGCGAACCTGCGGGCTGGTGGCGCCGATCGGGCACGGGTACTCTCTGCTCGGCATCATCGATCTCCTGCGAGGACGCAATGGTACGTCCTCGGCCCTTATGCGGGTACCCGAGCATGCTCCCGGCCATGACCCTGTTTCCCATTCCGCGCACTCGCCCTGGAGGTCCCGCATGAGCGCCAGCGATTCGACGCCCCGCGTGCCGCCGGACGCAACCCCCGGCCATCGTCGGGCGGCGGCGATGGCCAACCTCGACCTGCTCGAGCGGCTGATCGCGCAGTCGCCGTTCGACGCGGTGATCGCGGTATCCCCGGAGAACGTGCGCTACGCCGCCGACGTGCACATCGCCACCCAGCGCAGCATCCGCGATCGCCTGGCCTGGGTGCTGTGGCCCAGGGGTGAAGCACCGACCCTGGTCGTGTGCGAGATCGAGGCGCCCTACGCGCGCGCGCATACCTGGATCAGCGATGTGCAGGGCTATCGTGAATTCGATCCGGGGCCGGTACGCGCGCTGGCGGATCTGCTGGCCGAGCGCGGGCTCTCGAACGCACGCGTGGCGATCGAGACCGACTACCTGCCCGCTGCCGCCTACCGGGAACTGCTCGCGCACTGCCCGGGGCTGCGAGTCGAAGCGGCCGAGCCCGTGTTCGCCGCCGCCCGCATGCAAAAGACGCGTGCCGAGCGTGCCCAGATCATCGCGGCGTTTCACGCGACCGAGAAGGCGTTCCTGCATGCGTTCACATCGGCACGCATCGGCGAGACTGAAAAGCAGGTGGCCGTGCGACTGGCCGAACGGATGCTCACCGAAGGCGCCGACCAGGTGACCTCGAACTACTGCAACGCCGGGCGGCATACCGGCTTTCCCCACATGGTTCCATCGGGCTACCGCCTCGCGGAGGGCGACCTGCTCAAGGCCGATTCGGGCGGAATGTTCCGACAGTATTTCTCCAACGTCGGCCGAACCGCCAAGCTGGGCCCGCCCAGCGCGAAGGACCTGTCGGTGTGGTCGGCGCTGCGCGAAGTCCATCATGCGGTGATCGACGCCTGCCGCCCGGGCCGCACCGGCGCCGAACTGTTCGCGCTGGCGAAGGCGAAGCAGGAACGGGCCGGACTCTCGTTTCCCTACACGCACAACGGGCACTCGCTGGGACTGAACATCCACGAGCACCCGATCATCCGTGCGGGCGAGGACATCCCGTACCAGCCGGGCATGATCACGACGGTGGAAACCCGCGCCCGCTGGCCGGGCGAACTGGGCTACCACATGGAGGACATCGTCGAGATCACGGAGGGGGCGCCGATCTGGCACGCCACCGTCTTCCGCAACGACGAACTGCTGGTCACGGGCTGAGGGTCGGCCAGGCTCCGCGCGTCGCGTACCTCGCGCGTGGACGCCGCCCCGCCTGTGCCGCGGACGCTCCTGCCGCCAGGCCGCCGATCCGGGAGGGGGCGGCGCGTCTCAGGAGCCCTCGGCCTTCAGGCCTGCCTGCCGGATCACCGGACCCCAGCGCTCGTACTCGCCGCGGAAGAAGTTCGCGAAGGCCTCGGGCGACATCGGCCGCAGGATGGCGCCGTCGGCCACGAGTCGACGTTGCACGTCGGGGTCGGCCAGTGCCGCGTTCACCGCGCCGTTCAGGCGCGCGACGATCTCGCGCGGGGTCTTCGGCGGCGCATGCAGCGAATACCAGGTGGTCATGTCGTAGCCCTTGACCGTCTCGCCGATCGCCGGCACGTCCGGCAGCGCCGTCGAGCGCGTGCTCGACGCGATGCCGATCGCGCGCAGGCGACCGGCGCGCACGTGCGGCGCGCCCGAGGGGATGGTCACGAACATCGACATGACCTGCCCGCCCAGCAGGTCGGCGATGGCCGGAGCCCCGCTGCGAAAGGGCACGTGGGTGAGTCGAACGCCGGCCAGCTGCTGCAGCACGACCGCGTTCAGGTGCTGCGACGATCCGACGCCCGAGGACGCGTAGGTGAGCTCGTCGGGCCGCTGGCGAGCGAGCGCGAGGTACTCCTTCACGCTGCGTACCGGCAGGGAGGGATGCACCATCAGCACGTTGGGCACCAGCGTGAGCAGCGCCACCTGCGCGAGTTCGCGCGGGTCGTAGGGCAGCCGCTCGAACAGGTAGACGTTGAGCACATGGCTCGACAGGCCGCCGAGCGTCACCGTGTAGCCGTCCGGCGGCGCCTTCGCACCCGCCTCGGCGCCGATGATGCCCGAGGCCCCGCCCCGGTTGTCGACCACGATGGGCGTCCCCAGCACCTCGCTGGCGCGCGGTGCGATCACCCGCGAGACGATGTCGGCGGCGCCGCCGGCGGCAAACGGCACGATCCAGCGGATCGGCTTCACGGGTTTCCAGTCCTGCGCGAGCGCGGGGGACAGGAGGGCCAGCGAGATCGTCGTGCCGAACGTGAATCGGCCGACGGCCTGAAGGGCGGCGGAGAGGCGCATGGCGGGGATGGAAGAGAGCCCGGGACGCGCTAGCATAACGGGGCCCGCGCAGCACGACGAGCGCGGAGCGTTTCCCGGAGTGCCGGCATGACCGAGACCATCGATCTGCGCAGCGATACGGTGACGCAACCGACTGCGGCCATGCTCGAGGCCATGGCGAGCGCCACCCAGGGAGACGACGCGCGCGATGGCGACCCGACGGTGCGCGATCTCGAAGCGCTGGCGGCCTCCCGCACGGGCAAGGCGGCTGCCCTGTTCCTGCCCAGCGGCACCATGGCCAACCTGATCGCGGTGCTGGTGCACGCGGCGCGGGGCAGCGAGATCGTGATGGAGGCCGGTTCGCACACGCTGGTCTCGGAGGTGGGAGGATTGGCCGCGCTGGCAGGCACGCTGCCGCGACCGCTGCCGGGTCGCCGCGGCGCGATGGACTACGACAGGCTGCGCGAGGCGGTCCGCCGCCCGGGCATTGGCCGGGATCGTGCGGGGACCGGCCTGATCCACCTCGAGACCAGCCATAACCAGGCCGGCGGCGCGGTTCTCCCGCTTGCCCATCTGGCGGCGGTACGCGACCTCGCGGATCGCCATGGCGTGCCGGTGCACATCGATGGCGCGCGCCTGTTCAACGCCGCGGTCGCCCTCGGGGTGGAGGCTGCGGTGATCGCGCAGCACGCCGACTCGGTGTGCTTCTGCCTGTCCAAGGGATTGTCCGCGCCGGCCGGATCGATGCTCTGCGGGCGCGAGGATTTCATCGAGATCGCGCGCGGCTACCGTCGCATGCTCGGCGGTGGCATGCGCCAGATCGGCGCGCTGGCCGCCGCCGGCATCGTGGCGCTGGAGCAGATGGTCGATCGCCTCGCCGACGATCACGCCACGGCCCGACAGCTGGCCGAGGGGCTTGCGCGCCTCGATCCCGCGCTGGTCGATCCGGCGGCAGTGGAGACCAACCTCGTGCGCGTGGACGTGTCGCGATCCCCGATCGATGCGCAGGCGTGGGCCAACGCGCTAGCCTCTCGCGGAATACGCGCAGGCGCCTATGGCGATGCGCGCCAGCTGAGGCTCGTCACCCATCGGCATGTCGATCCGGCAGCGATCGAGCGGGTACTCGAGGCCGTCCGCAGCCTCCTCGCCAGCCACTGAAGCATTCGAGATCCGACCGAAGCGGCATCCAGCGCGCGCGGCACCGGCATCGCCAGCCGCGCCACCCACGCGCGCGACGCGCGCGACAGGGCCGAATGCCGTTGCAGGCCTCGACCGCCGGGAGAGGCAGTCGGCTCGCGACGTGGACCCACGCGACGCTTGTGCGATGGCCGCGGATCGTCTCTACTGCCGGCTTTGACCGCCCCGCGGGCGCGAGGTCCGACACGATGAGCGACAACCCTTCCACCCGGTTCCACGTCAACGGCGCCGAGCAGACGGTCTCGGCGGAGCCCGACACGCCGCTGCTCTACATCCTGCGCAACGACCTCGGACTGAAGGGCGCGAAGTTCGGATGCGGGCTGGGCCAGTGCGGCGCGTGCACCGTGCTGCTCGACGGCCATGCGGTGAACGCCTGCGACACGCCGCTGTGGGCCGTGGAGGGCAAGTCGGTCACGACGATCGAGGGCCTTTCGGCGGAGGGCGCGCTGGACGGCCTGCAGCAGGCCTTCGTCGACGAGCAGGCTGTGCAGTGCGGCTACTGCATCCCGGGGATGATCATGTCGGCGACCGCGCTGCTGCGCCGCGAGCCGCACGCGACCGGCGAGCAGGTGCGCGCCGCGCTCGAGCGCAACCTGTGCCGCTGCGGCACGCACGCGCGCATCCTGCGCGCGATCGAACGCGCGATCCACGAGGGCGCCGGGAGGACGGCATGACTGCGCCCGTGCTTCCGCTGTGGCTGAACACCAACCGGCGACTCGATCGCTGGGTGCGATTCGACGAGGACGGACGCGCAACCATCCTCACCGGTCGCGTCGAGTACGGGCAGGGGGCGATCACCGCGCTCGCGCAGATCGCAGCCGAGGAACTGGACCTCGATCTCGAGCAGGTGCGCATCATCGGCGGCGACACCGAACTCACGCCCGATGAAGGCCACACCTCGGGCAGTCGCTCGATGGACGAAGGCGGTACGGCCCTGCGCACGGCGTGCGCCGAGGCACGCGCGGTGCTGCTGGCCGAGGCGGCGCGCAGGCTCGATCTGCCCGTCGAACGCCTGCAGGTGGAGCAGGGGCGGATCGGGGGTGCCGACCGTACCCGCGAGATCAGCTACTGGGATCTGCCCCATCGCGAACTGCTCGCGCGCGAGGCCACCGGGCTCGTCCAGCCGAAGCCGGCGAACCGCTACACCGTGGTCGGTCGCAGCGCGCCGCGGCGGGATATCCCCGGCAAGGTGGCGGGACGGCCGACCTTCGTCGCCGACCTGGTGCAACCGGGCATGCTCCACGGGCGCGTCGTTCGACCGCCCTCGGAGGGCGCCCGTCTGCTCTCGTTCGACGAGGCGGCGATCCGCGCGCTGCCGGGCGTGGTGGCGGTGGTGCGCGACGGCGACTTCCTCGGGGTGGTCGCCGAGCGCGAGGAGCAGGCGGTCCGGGCGCGCCGCGCGGCGATCGCGGCGGCGCAGTGGCAGGAGCCGGGTCTGCCCGTGGACGCCGACGGGATCCACGCGTTCCTCGAGGCGGCACAGACCACCGACACGGTCATCGTCGAGCGCCGCGACGAGGCTGCGCGTGCGCGGGGAGTGACCCGGCTTCAGGCGCAGTATGGCAAGCCCTACATCGCGCACGCGTCGATCGGTCCGTCCAGTGCGCTGGCGCGGTGGGACGCGAATCCGGACCGGGTCGAGATCTGGACCCACAGCCAGGGGGTCTATCCGCTCGTGCGGGAGATCGCCCGGATCCTCGGCCTGCCGACCGCCTCGGTCGTCGCGCACCATGTCGACGGGCCTGGCTGTTACGGACACAACGGCGCCGACGACGCGGCCTTCGATGCGGTGCTGCTCGCGCGCGCGGTGCCCGGGCGGCCGGTGATGCTGCAGTGGATGCGCGACGACGAGTTCGCCTGGGAGCCGCTCGGCCCGGCGATGCGCGTGAAGACGGCGGCTTCGCTCGATGCCGACGGCCGGATCGTCGACTGGCAGCTCGACCTGTGGAGCAACGGGCACAGCCAGCGCTCGGGGATGGTGAAGACCGACTACCCGAATGCCACGCTGCTGGCTGCATGGCATCTCGCGCAGCCGGTGGCGCGCATGCCCCAGGGCGATCCGCTGATGGCCGGGGGCGGCGGGATGGCTCGCAATGGCGAGGTCCTGTACGACCTTCCCAACCAGAAGGTGGTTGCACACCGGGTCGAGGAACTGCCCCTGCGGGTGTCGACGCTGCGCGCGCTGGGCGCCTACGCGAACGTGTTTGCCGCCGAGTCGTTCATGGACGAGCTCGCGCAAGCCGCGGGCGAGGATCCGGTGGCCTTTCGCCTGAAGCACCTGTCCGATCCGCGCGCGCGCGCAGTCATCGAGCGCGCGGCCGACGCGTCAGGCTGGGTGCCCAATGCACCGAGCGACGGGATCCGTGGGCGTGGGATCGGCTTTGCGCGATACAAGAATGGCTACGGCTACATGGCCGTGGTCGCGCAGGTCACCCTCGAGCCCGATTTCCGGGTGACGCGCGTCGTGGCGGCGATCGATGTCGGGCTCGCGATCAACCCCGACGGCATCATCAACCAGACCGAAGGCGGCATCATCCAGTCGTTGAGCTGGACGCTGTGCGAGGCGGTCCGCTTCGATCGCGAACGCATCCTGTCGCGCGACTGGGAAACCTATCCCATCCTCACCTTCGCCGGCGTGCCCGAGGTGGAGGTGCATCTGATCAACCGCCCCGAGGAGCCACCGCTCGGCGGTGGCGAGAACCCGACCGGCCCGACGGCCGCCGCCGTGGGCAATGCGCTCGCGCACGCGCTGGGTGTCCGCGTGCGCGAGCTGCCGCTCACCCGCGAGCGGATCGTGGCGGCGATGGGGTGAATGGTCCGGACCGCGGGTTGCGCACCGTTGCAGGCGACGGTCGCACGGGGATCGCCGATGGATCGATGCTTCGACCCCTCGCGAACCCCGCTTCGCAGATCGCTCAGGCCGGCGTGAACTTCGGCACGCCCACGCCTTCGCCGACCGTCTCGTACACCGCCCTGACCGGCAGGCCGATGCGTACCGCATCGGCGGCGCAGCCGATCACGTTGCTCATCAGGCGACCACCGTCCTCGAGCGCGACGATGGCGATCACGTAGGGCAGTTCGGCGCGGAAGGCCGGGTCGGGCGCGCGGTGCACCACGGTGTACGAGAACACCGTGCCTCGGCCCGAAGCCTCGACCCACTCGAGCCGAGTGCAGCCGCAGCCGCACGCGGCGCGGGTGGGCGTGAAGCGCGCGCCGCAAGCAGTGCAGGCACGCAGTCGCAGGCGGCCTTCGGCGCAGGCGGCCCAGAACGGCGCGGTCGCATCGCTCGGCGATGGAGACGGCTTGGCGGGGATAGGGGTATCGCTCATGCGCGTCTCCTCACTTGCCCAGGATCAGGGTGACGGCCAGCGCCATCGGGCCGCCGATGCCGTGCGCGAGCGCGAGCCGGGCGCCCGCGACCTGGTTCACACCGGCGTCGCCGCGCACCTGGCGCACCGCTTCGGGCAGCACGATCACGTGCGCGTTGCCCCAGGTGAGCATGCCGCCGGTCGTGTTGGTCGGGATCGATCCACCGAGCGCGGTGTGGCCTTCGGCGAACAGCGCGCCGCTCGCCCCGGGCTCGCAGAATCCGAGATCCTCCATCGCGATCAGGGCCGCGACCGTGAAGGCGTCGAACACCTGCGCGGTATCGATGTCGGCGGGTTTCACGCCGGCGATGCCGAACGCGGCCTGCGCGGACTGGCGGGTGGCCGGCGGTGGCAGGTCGTCGATGTCGGCAAGGTGGTAGGCGGAGTGCCCCTCGCCCGCACCGAGCAGGCGTACCACCGGCTGGCGCATGTCGCGCGCGCGCTCGACGCTGGTCACGAGGACCGCACCGCCCCAGTCGGCGACCGGGCAGCAGTCGAGCGCATGCAGTGGCGAGGCGATCATCGCCGAGCCGAGCACCTTGTCGACGGTCAGCGGATCCTTGCGCGGCGCGTCCGGCTGGCGCATCGCGTGCTGGCGCGCCGCCACCGCGACCGCGGCGAGGTCCTCGGGACGCCCGCCGGTCCGGTGCATCCATCGTTGCGCGACCAGCGCGTACTTGCCCGGAACGGTCAGGCCGAAGGGATCCTCCCAGTCGTCGGTCCACGGCCGCGCCGCCCGCAGCGCCTGGATCTTGTCGCCCTTGAACTTCGCGCCGCGGCTGTCGCTCTCGCACACCAGCACGGCGCTGGCGTCCCCGGCGGCGATCGCCCGCGCCGCATACAGCACGCCAAGGCCGGGCGAGGCACCCGCCGCCTGGATCGCCATGTTGACGCGAGCAGGGATGTTCAGCGCCTCGGCCACCAGCGTGCTGAACATGAAGTGCGGATCGCCTGCCGGGCTGGCGGTGATCACGCCGTCGATCTCGCGCGAGGTCACGCCGGCGTCGGCCATGGCGGCGAGCCCTGCCTCGACCGCGAGGTCCTGCGCGGTGCGCACCCGCGTGCTGGAAACCGCCGCCTCGCCGACGCCGGCGAGCGCGATCCGTCCGTACGTTGACTGCGTCATGGTCCTGCGCCTTCCTGTCCGGTGGTTGATGCGGTCCGTCCGCGGGCGGGGGCCGCGCGGGGTTCAGTTTCCCTTCGCGGCAGCCCCACCCGGCGCACGGCCGAGCGTCAGGCTGAAGCCCGGTCGGCTGATGTGCACGGTGCTGCGCCCGGCGCGGCGCGACAGGGTGTCGAGGATATCGATCAGCGCGTCCTCGCTGCGGTCGTGGTCGCGCGCCGGCACGGCGGCCGCGCGCATGCGCGCGATGTCCTCGCGCCGGAGCAGGTGGCGGAACAGCACCTCCTCCTCGGGGAGATCGACGGCATCGAGGTCGCGACGGATCTGCGCCTCGGAACGCTGCTCGGTGACGATCGCCGCGAGTTCCCGCGCGCGGGGGCGATCCAGGATGCGGGCACGCACCGCCGGATCCATCAGCCGCTCGATATCGCCGCCGAAGTGTCCGAGCGCATAGCGGATCGTCTGGTCGGTTACCTGGGCGTAGCGCGCCCCGGTCATCACGTTCACGGCCGCCTGGCTGCCGACGAACTGCGACAGCGGCGTCACCATGATCGGATAGCCGAACTCCTCGCGAACCCGCACCGTCTCCTCGAGCGCCGCGGGCAGGCGATCCTCGGCGCCGACCTCGCGCAGCTGGTTGCGCAGGTTCGAGATCATGCCCCCGGGAACCTGATGCACATACTGGGCGTAGTCGTACTCGGCCGGCCGGCCGATCGGGAAACCCCCGCGCTCGGCCACCCGGTGGAAATGCCGGGCGATCGGGTGCAGCAGGCTCTCGTCCAGCGGGGTGGAGAAGCCCATTGCCCGCAGGTTGGCGGCGACATTGAACACCGAGGGCAGCGAGGCGTCGTCGGAGAGCGGGGGGATCGCGGTGTTGACGATGCGGATGCCCTTGCGCACGGCCTCCAGCACGCACAGCGGACCCAGGCCGGTCGAGCAATGGGTGTGGATCTCGATCGGGATGTCGCCGGCGGCCTCCCGCATCAGCGGCACCAGCTCGCCGGTCCGCTCCGGCGTGAGCAGCCCGCCCGGATCCTTCAGGCAGATCCGCCACGGCGCGAGCGCGGCGGCCGCGCGGGTGCGGGCCGCGTAGTAATCGTTGTCGTGCCGGGGTGAAATCGAGTAGGTGACGTTGATGATCGGCTTCACGCCCGCGGCCGCGGCCGCGCCGGCGCGGCGCTTCCAGACGGCAGGGTCGTTCCAGGAATCCGAGACCCGTACTTCCCCGATGCCCGCACGGGCCATGACCCGCCAGAACAGCTCGACCATCGACTGCTGGTCGGTGCCGAACAGGTTCAGTCCACCGGCATTGATGCGCAGCGGCGTGCGCCCGCCACGCTCGCGCAGCAGCCGCACGCGCTCGATCGGATCCTCCCGCAGGTCGCGCACGCACTTGCCGATGAACGAGGGCGCGAGCACCTCGATCGCGCCAAAGCCGGCGCGGTCGAGCGCGTCGATCACCGGCAGCATCATGCCGGTGGTCATGTGTTCGGCCCACAGGCTCTGCTGGCCGTCGCGCAGCGTCACGTCGACGAATTCGATCCGTTCCATGTCGTCCTCCACCTGCGATGAGCCGGCGTGCGACCGCCTTCAGGCGGCCAGCGGCGCGCCGGCCTTCATCTCCTCGATCATGCGCGCGACCAGCGCGGTGTTCACCCTGCCCGCCGCGAAGTCCGGGTGCGCCATTGCGTGGCGCAGGAAGGGCAGCGTGGTGCCGATGCCCTCGATGCGGAAGCGCGCGAGCGCGCTGCGCATGCGCAGCAGGGCCTCCTCGCGATCGCGGCCGTACACGATCAGCTTGGCGATCATGGAGTCGTAGTGGATCGGCACTCCATAGCCCTCGTGGCAATGGGTGTCGAGCCGGATGTTCGGGCCACTCGGAGGCTGCCAGACGGTGATGCGGCCGGGGCTGGGCCGGAAGCCCTCCGCGGGCACTTCGGCGTTGATCCGGCACTCGATCGCGTGCCCGCGCAGCAGCACCTCGTCCTGGCCGTAGCGCAGCCGCTCGCCGGCGGCCACCCGCAGCTGCTCCTGAACCAGGTCGATGCCGCAGACCAGTTCGGTCACCGGGTGCTCGACCTGGATGCGGGTGTTCATCTCGAGGAAGAAGTAGTCGCCGCTGTCGCCGTCGACGATGAACTCGACGGTGCCGGCGTTTCGATAGGCAAGCTCGCGCGCGAGCGCCACCGCCGAGCGGCGAAGCGCGTGTCGCGTCGCCTCCGCCAGCGCCGGCGCTGGCGACTCCTCGACCACCTTCTGGTGCCGTCGCTGCAGCGAGCAGTCGCGCTCGCCCAGGTGCACCAGCGCGCCGTGCGCATCACCCAGCACCTGGACCTCGACATGGCGCGCGTTGGCGATGTAGCGCTCGAGGTAGAGGGTGTCGTCGCCGAAGGCGTTGCGCGCCTCGGCCGATGCGGCGGCGAACTGCTGCGGCATCTCCCCCGCGCTGCCCACGACCTTCATGCCGCGCCCTCCGCCGCCAGCGGCCGCCTTGAGCAGGACCGGATAGCCGATCTCCGCGGCAATGCGGGCGGCCTGCGCGGCATCGGCCACCTTCTCCGAGCCCGGCAGCATCGGCACGCCCGCCTCGCGCGCCAGCGCGCGCGCCTGGAGCTTGTTGCCCATGCGTCGGATCTGCTCGGGCGTGGGGCCGATGAACACCACCCCCTCGCTGGCGCAGGCTGCGGCCAGTGTTTCCGACTCGGACAGGAATCCGTAGCCCGGGTGCAGCGCGTCGCAGCCGGTGCCAGTGGCGGCCGCCAGCAGCGCATCGACCCGGAGGTAGCTCAGCGCCGAGGCAGGCGGGCCGATGCACACGGTGCGATCGGCCAGGCGAGCCGCGAGGCTGTCGACATCCGCTTCGGAGGCGGCCAGCACCGTCTCGCAGCCGAGCGCCTGGCAGGCGTGGATCACGCGAACCGCGATCTCGCCGCGGTTGGCCACCAGCACCCGGCGAATCACGCGGGGCGAACCCGGAACAGGACCTGCCCGTACTCGACCAGCGTGGCGTCCTGCGCGCACACCTGGGCGATGGTGCCCGCCATGCCGGCAGGCACCGCGTTGAACATCTTCATCGCCTCGACCAGACACACCGTCGTGTCGGCTTCCACCTGCGCGCCGACAGCCACGTACGGTGCCGCGCCGGGCTCGGGCTGCGAATAGAACCGGCCGATCATCGGCGACACGATGTCGACGAGACCCGGCTCGGGCGCCGGTGCCGTCGGCCTTGTGGCAGGCGCCGCGGTGGCGGGCGCGGCCGCGGGCGCCGGGCTGGCGGACGGTGGCGGGGTGATGGCTGGCGATGCCACGGAAGGCGATGCCGCCGCGCCCGGGATCACCACGCCCTCGCGCGCAAGGGTGACCCGCAGATCGCCCAGCTCGAGCTGCAGGTAGTCGAAGCTGGACGCCTCGAGGGTTTCGATGATGCGGCCGATGCGGCGCACCTCGTCGTCGGTGAGGGGTACCTCGGGCTTGCTCACGGCCGTCTCTCCTGGACTCGGTTGGATACCCCGGGGGCGATGCCCCGGTCGGCGCCGTGACCGCAACGGGGTCCGGCCGCCTTCGGGGCGCGACGCGGCGCGGTCGGGTTCATCGACGCAGCGCGGCGCCGTTCGCCGCCTTCTCGGGTACGTCGAGCGGCGCGTACTCCGGCCCGATGGCAAGCGGCGCGCCGGTGGCCGCGCGCACCGTGTCGATGTCCACGCCGGGCGCAGTGGCGCGCAGGGTGAATCCGGCGGGAGTGACGTCGATCACCGCGAGGTCGGTGTACACCCGCTTCACGCAGCCGCGCGCGGTCAGGGGCGCCGAGCAGCGCTGCACGATCTTGGGCGCGCCCTTGTTCGTGACGTGGGTCATCGCGACGTAGACGTTGCGCGCGCCCACGGCGAGATCCATCGCGCCGCCCACCCCGGGCACCGCTTCACCGGGCACTCGCCAGTTCGCGAAGTCTCCGTTCTCGGCGACCTCGATGCCGCCCAGCACCGCGTGGGTGAGATGGCCGCCGCGCATCATCGTGAAGGAGACCTGCTGGTCGAAGATCGAGGCGCCGGGCATCAGCGTGCAGAAGCCCTTGCCGGCGCTGATGAGATCGAGATCGACGTCCCCGGCGGCCGGGGGCGGACCCACGCCGAGGATGCCGTTTTCGCTGTGCAGGAAGACGTCGCGGCTGCGGTCGAGGTGGCTCGCCACCAGCACCGGCATCCCGACGCCGAGGTTCACGTAGGCGCCTTCGGGCAGATCGCGCGCGATGCACCAGGCGATGCCTTCGCGGGTGAGGCTCATGTCCCCTCCTTCGGGATCTCGAGCAGCTTCGGATGGCGGTCGACCTCGACCACGTGGTCGACGAAGATGCCGGGCGTGTGCACCTGCTCGGGCGGGATGCCGCCCACCTCGACCAGGCGATCGACCTCGGCGATCACGACTTCGCCGGCGGTAGCCATCACCATGTTGAAGTTGCGCATCGTGCCGCGGTACATCAGGTTGCCCAGCCGGTCGCCCAGGTGCCCCTTGAGGAACACGAAGTCGGCGCGAAGCGGCGTCTCGAACAGGTGTTCGCGACCTTCGATCACGCGCACTTCCTTGCCGGCGGCCAGCTCGGTGCCCGCGCCCACCGGCGTGTAGAACCCGCCCAGGCCGGTACCCGCGCAGCGGATGCGCTCGACCAGCGTCCCCTGCGGGACCAGCTCGAGCTCGATCTCGCCCTTGAGATATCGGTCGCGGAACTGCGCGGCCGAGGGCGCGGGAAACGAGGCGATCAGCTTGCGCACGCGCCCGTCGCCGATCAGCGCGCCCAGCGCGAACGGGCCGGTGCCCGCCCCGTTGCTCACGAGGGTCAGGTCGCGCGCGCCACGCTCGCGCAGCGCGTCGATGAGGCGGGCCGGCATGCCGGCGTTGCCGAACCCGCCGAACATGATCGTTGCACCGTCGAATACCCGGCCGACCGCTTCACGGCAGTCGGCCACACGCTTGTCGACCACGCCGGCCTCCTCCGTGCCTGTTCCGGTGCCCTGCGACGTCTTGACACATCGCATGCACGGCGTGAAATACTACACCCGTAGAGTGAGACGCGGCCAGTCGCGCGGATCACCGACGCGGCGCAGCCGCGCCTGCGCGCGGACACACCCACTGGCGGAGAGCGGGCATGATCGAAGGCAGGCGAAGCGGCATCGCTGGCGAAGCGACGAGGGGCAGGGTCGGCCGTGGCCCGCGGGCGATGGCGGCCGCCCTGGCAGCGGTGGCCACGCTCGGCGGCGGCGCGCTGCAGGCGCAGCCCGCGGCCTACCCGTCCAAGCCGGTCACGCTGATCCTGCCCTTTGGCGCCGGCGGACTGATCGACATCCAGGGGCGGCTGATCGCCGCGGGACTCTCCGCCCGCCTCGGGCAGGCCTTTCTTCCGCGCAACATGCCCGGCGCGACCGGGGCGATCGCCACCGAGTACGTCGCGCGCGCCGCGCCCGACGGCCACACCCTGCTGTTCGCCTCCTCGGCCCAGACCACCAGCGTGCCGCTGGTCGACAAGGTCAATTACCGGCTCGAGGACCTGGTCCCGGTGAGTGCATCGAGCCGCAGCTCGCTGATCCTCGCCATCAACGCGCAGGTGCCCGCCCGCACCCTGCAGGAGTTCATCGACCACGCCCGCGCCAACCCGGGCAAGCTCGACTACGGATCCTCGGGCGAGGCTTCGGTATCGCACCTCACCGGCGCGCTGTTCGGCGCGCGCGCGGGACTCAGGCTCACCCATGTGCCTTACAAGGGCGGTGGCCAGGCGGTCACCGACCTGATGGGCGGACAGATCCCGATGCTGTTCGGGAACTCCGGCGAGATCCTCGCCAATGCGAAGAATGACCGCATCCGCATCCTCGCGGTCTCCACGGCGAAGCGGCTGCGCCAGTTGCCCTCGGTGCCTGCGGTGAGCGAAGTCCTGCCCGGCTTCGAGATGACCGCATGGCAGGGCACGCTCGCGCCGGCGAAGACGCCGCGACCGATCATCGACACGCTGTCTGCCGCCCTGCAGGCCCTGTCCCGGGATCCGGTGATCATCGAGCGCATGGAGCAGTTCGGTGTCGAGGCGATCGTGACGACGCCCGAACAGATGGCGGCGATGATCCGAGCCGAGCTGCCGGTCTATGCCGAGGCGGTGAAGGCCGCCGGGCTGGGCCGCGCGGCGCCCTGAGGATGCACGGCCGCCGCCCAGCGCGCGCTGCAGCAGCCCGCTGTTGCGTTGCATCGACCCTGGCCTCCCGCCTTCCGTCACTCGACCCGAGGAAGCTGTCCATGCTGGCTCGAATCCACGGCCTTCGGCTGGCGGTACTCGCCGGCCTCGTCCTCGCCGGCGCATCGCCCGGTGCGCTGTACGCCCAGACCGCCGCCTGGCCGGTAAAGCCGGTCACCGTGGTGATCCCGTTCGCGCCCGGCGGCACCACCGACATCCAGGCGCGGATCGTCGCCGCCGGACTGTCCTCGCGGCTCGGGCAGTCGGTGCTGCCGCGGAACATGCCCGGCGCGACCGGCGCGATTGCCACCGAGTACGTGACCCGCGCGAGTCCGGACGGCTACACGCTGCTGTTCGCATCGTCGGCGCAGACGACCAGCGTTCCCATGACCGAGAAGGTGGGCTATCGGCTCGACGATCTCGCCCCGGTGAGCGTGTTCGGCCGCGGTGCGATGGTGCTGGCCATCCACGCGCAGGTGCCCGCGCGCACCCTGCGCGAGTTCATCGACTACGCCCGGGCGATGAAGGGCAAGCTCAACTTCGCCTCGCCCGGCGAGGGTTCGGTAGGCCACCTCGTCGCGGCGCTGTTCCTCGCCCGCGCCGGGCTCGACATGGTGCACGTGCCCTACAAGGGGGGCGGACCGGCGATCGCCGACCTCATCGGCGGGCAGGTGCCGATGCTGTTCGGCAACTCGGGCGAAGTGATGACTCACGCCAGGAACGAGCGCATCCGGATCCTCGCCGTATCCACCGCGCAGCGGCTGCGGACTGCTTCAAGCATCCCGACCGTGGCCGAGGTGCTCCCCGGGTTCGAGATGACCGCCTGGCAGGGCATGCTGGCGCCGGCGAAGACGCCGCGCGCGGTGATCGACGCGGTCTCCTCCGCGATCCAGGCGATCGCCCGCGAGCCCGCGGTTGTCGAGCGGCTCGAACAACTGGGCGTGGAGCCGATGGGGACCACGCCCGAACAGATGGCCTCGATCATCCGGGCCGAGCAACCGGTCTACGCCGAGGCGGTGCGGGCGGCCGGACTGGGCCGATGAGCGCGGCGGACCGTCGCCCGCGAGTGGCTACGCGCGCGCGCATCGTCGCGCTCGCGACGGTGGCCGCCTGTGCGGCGGCACCAGGCCTGGTGGCGCGGCCGGCGATCGCCGGCTGGCCCGACCGTCCGGTACGCATCGTCGTGCCGTTCCCGGCAGGCGGCAGCACCGATGCGGTCGCCCGCCTGAGTGCCGAGTGGCTCGCGCGCGCGCTCGGCCAGCCGGTGACCGTCGAGAACCGCACCGGCGCGAGCGGCACGATCGCCGCGGAGTTCGTCGCCCAGGCCGCGCCCGACGGACACGTGCTGTTCATGGCCTCGCTGGCGCAGTTGTCGATCGTCCCGCAGATGGGCCGTGTGCGCTACGACCCGTTCCGCAGCTTCGTGCCGGTCTCGGTGGTCTCGCGCAGCTACTTCGCCCTGGGCGTGCACCCGAGCCTGCCGGCGCGCGATGTCCGGCAACTGGTCGCGCTCGCGAAGGCGCGCCCGGGCGAGCTGGCCTACGGATCCTCCGGCACCGGGTCGGCCGCCCACCTGACCATGGCGCTGTTCCTGCAACGGGCCGGCATCACGATGACCCACGTGCCCTACAAGGGCGTCGCGCCCGCGATCGCCGACCTCGTCGGCGGCCACGTGCCGATGGTGTTCGGCAGCGTGTCCGAGGTGCTGCGCTATTACAAGGCGGGCAAGCTGCGGGTGCTCGGGGTGTCGAGCGAGCGTCGGCTCTCGCAGATGCCCGAGGTACCGACCGTCGCCGAGCAGGGATTCCCCGGCTACGTGGTCACGACCTGGAACGGACTGGTCGCGCCGGCCGGCACGCCGGAGACGATCCTCGCAGCACTGGGGAGCGCGCTTCGGCCGGCCTGCCGCGATGCCGGGTTTGCCGGGCGGCTGGTGGTGATGGATGCCGAGCCGTGGTGCAGCTCGGCGGCCGAATTCACCGAGATGCTCAAGGCGGACTGGTCGCGCTGGGGCGATGCGGTCCGCCATTCCGGGGCGAAACTGGACTGATCGATCCGGTGTCAGGCAACGGGCCCGGCGGTTGCCCGCGCCGCGGCAGGGGGGCACTATAGCGGCCGCCGCCGTGGACATGCGTCCCGATATACGGCGGTTCCGTCGACGAATCGGAGTCCCGGCGGTGAGCGGGTACTTACTCAACCCGAGCCAGACATCGGGTCCACGGTCGCTGCAGGTCGCCCGTGGGCGTGGACGGCTGGGAGCCGCGGCGCGAGCCGAAGAGAATCCATCATGAATGTCGTCATCCTCGCCGCCGGCCAGGGCAAGCGCATGCGGTCCGCCCTGCCGAAGGTGCTGCATCCGCTGGGCGGTCGGCCGTTGCTCGCGCACGTGATCGAAGCGGCGCGCGCGCTCTCCCCCGCCCGCATCTGCGTGGTGTACGGCCATGGCGGCGAGGCCGTGCCCCAGGCGTTCGCCGGGCAGGGCCTGGCCTTCGCCCGGCAGGCCGAGCAACTGGGCACCGCCCACGCGGTGCAGCAGGCCCTGCCGCACCTGGATCGGGCGCAGCCGGTGCTGGTGCTCTATGGCGACGTGCCGCTGACGCGGGTGTCCACGCTGGAGCGGATGCGCCTCGCCGACGAGCGGCAGGTGAAGCTGCTGACGGTCGAACTGGCCGACCCGACTGGCTACGGCCGAGTGCTGCGCAACACGCGCGGGGCGGTCACCGGCGTGGTCGAACACAAGGATGCAACCGAGCGCCAGCGCGCGATCCGGGAGGTCAACACCGGCATCCTCTGCGTGCCCGGCCCGCTGCTCGGCCCTTGGCTGGCGGATATCGACAACGACAACGCCCAGGGCGAGTACTACCTGCCGGATGTCATCCGGCTCGCCGTGGCCGACCGCGTGCCGGTGCTGACCGAGCGCCCCGACGAGATCTGGGAAACCCTCGGCGTGAACGACAAGGCGCAGCTCGCGCAGCTCGAGCGTGTCCACCAGTTCGAGCAGGCCCGCGCCCTGCTGGCAGCCGGAGTCACCCTGTCCGACCCCTCGCGGATCGACATTCGCGGCGCGCTGTCCTGCGGCAGCGACGTGTCCATCGATGTCGGCTGCGTGTTCGAAGGCAGCGTCAAGCTGGCCGACGGGGTCAGCGTCGGCCCGCATTGCGTGATCCGCGACACCACGCTCGGGGCCGGCACGCGCGTGGAGGCGTTCAGCCATCTGGACGGCGCCAGCGTCGGCGCGCGCGCGCGCATCGGCCCGTATGCGCGGCTGCGTCCCGAAGC
>JBIPNU010000153.1:0-6085 GCA_044370615.1 Burkholderiales bacterium | reverse complement strand
GCGGACGATCATCCGCTCGGTCATGCCTTGCAGCGCGGGCAGGGCGTCGTTCATGCCGGGCCTCCGGGTGGGCGGCCGCCCCGGTGCCAGGGGGGCTCGCGAGGTTCGCGGCCGGTCTCGCCAGAGAGCGAACCGGGTCGAGGAATCTAGCAGATTTGCCGCAACGACGAAATTTGGCTAGCCTGCAAACCATGACCGGTCGTCCAAGAACCGGAACCCGCGGCGCGGACCCGAGCCGCGCGGCAGCCCACCCAGGAGGAGTCATGGCTTCGACACTGCGTCAGGAGCCGCGCGTGCACCTCCGCGCGGCGATCACCCGTTCCGCCCGCCCCCGGCCACCCCGGGCGCATCCAGCCCACGGTCGCCGCGGCTGGCTGGCCATCCTGCTCGCTGCGCTGCTGCTGCCTGCGGCCGGCACCGCGAGCGCCCAGGCCTATCCGTCCAAGCCGGTGCAGATCATCGCCCCCTTCTCGGCGGGCGGCGATGCCGACCTCGCCGCGCGCGCGCTGGCCTCGGTGCTGCCGCGCTACCTCAACGGCCAGCCGGCCGTGGTGGTCAACCGGACCGGGGCGAGCGGCGCGATCGGCTCCGAGGCCGTTGCACGCGGAACGCCCGACGGCTACACCCTGCTGCTCGGGCGGGTGGGCTCGGCCGCAGTGCTGCCCGCACTCGCGAGCAAGCTCGGCTACCGCTGGAACGATTACACCTTCCTCGGCCTGCTCGAACTCAATCCCTACGTCTGCATGGTGCGCGCCGACTCGCCGATCCGCACCTTCCAGGATCTGGTGGCGACCATCCGCAGCCGCCCCGGCAAACTCACCTACAGCACCGCCGGCTTCGGAACCATCCACGAGATGGGGCCACGGATGATGTTCGACGCCTTCAAGCTTGGCCGCGATGCCGCGGTGCAGGTGCCGTTCAAGGGCGGCGGCGATGCGGTGGTGGCGATTCTCTCCGGGCAGGTGGACTTCGGCTGCGGCAACCTCGGCCCGGCCAACCCCCAGATCCAGGCCGGCAAGGTACGCGCGCTGATGGTGACCCTGCCCGAGCGCTACCGCGACATCCCGGACGTGCCGACCGCCCGCGAGAGCGGTGCCGAGGCGATGGAACGCATCGTCGGCTGGAGCGCCCTGATGGGTCCGCCCGGCATGTCGCGGGAACTGCAGGCCTTCTGGGCCGGCGTGCTCGCGCAGGTCGCGAAAGACCCCGACTGGATTCGTGCCACCGAGAAGATCGGCTCGGTGCCCCGCATCCTGTCCTCGGCCGAGACCGAGCGTTTCGTGCGCGAGCAGGTCGAGACCTACGAGCGGATCGGCAAGTCGGCCGGCATCACGCTCACGCCCTGACCCGCGCCTCGCAGGCGCGGGTCCTGGTGCATCCCGCCGCGCCTGACGGGCGCGGGGCCCGGGGCATCCCGCCGCGCTTCGCGGGCGCGGGGCCCGGTTATCCCGCCGCGCCTGGCGGGCGCGGGGCCCGGGGCATCCCGCCGCGCCTGGCGGGCGCAGGGCCCGGGGCATCCCGCCGCGCCTGGCGGGCGCAGGGCCCGGGGCATCCCGCCGCGCTTCGCGGGCGCAGGGCCCGGTTGTCCCGCCGCGCCTCGCGGGCGCAGGGCCCGGGGCATCCCGCCGGGCCTCGCCGGCCCCGGCGACTCCACGCCTCGGCGCAGCGTGGACCCCCATCCCCCGACCGTCCGCGCACCACCCCCGCGCCGCACGGCGCGGATCCGGACGCGGCGGCCTGACGCGACCCGGACGGCCCTGCCGCTCGGCGGCCCGATGAGCCCGCCGCGGCACCTTCGCCGGGCCTCGCCCGTCGGCGACCGCCCCCCTGGACCCACGCTCGTACCGCGCGAGCCCGGGCGCAGGGTCGCACGCCTGCAACCGGCTACTCGATCACCACCAGCCAGTCGACGGCGATCGCGTCGGTGGTCGAGAGCATGATCGGATTCAGGTCGAGTTCGCGCAGCCGCGGCCCGGCAGCCGCCGCGAACCGCGAGACCGCGCAGATGAGTTCGATCAGGCGGTCGCGCGACACGGGCGGCCCACCGCGCACCCCGTCGAGCAGCGCGCGCCCGCGCAGTTCGTCGAGCATCCGGGCCGCCTGCGTCGGCGTGACCGGCGCGCGCCGGAAACTCACGTCCTTGATCACTTCGACCAGCACCCCGCCGATACCGGCCATCACCACCGGGCCGAAGGCCGGGTCGCGGCTGACCCCGAGCACGAACTCCGCCTCGCCGGCGATCATCTTCTGCACGATGATGCCGTCGATCGACGCCTCGGGGCGGTGACGGCGCACGTTGCCGTGGATCACCGTCCAGGCCTCGCGGACCGCCGCCTCGTCGGCGAGCGCGAGCTTGACCCCGCGCACCTCGGTCTTGTGCAGGATCTCCGGCGATTCGATCTTCATCGCCACCGGGAAACCCAGCGCGCGCGCGTGCTCCACCGCCTCGTCCACCGTGCGGGCGAGCCTCACCGGGGCGGTGGCAATGCCAGCCTGCGCAAGCAGTTCGGCGGCCGCGATCGTGCCCAGCGCGCGCGGGGCCCCGGCCGCGATCGCCGCGAGCGCGGGCAGCGCGGGCAGCGCGCTCGCCTCGCGCACCGGCCGGTCGGCCCTCCACTCGCGGCGCGCGCGGCTGAACGCCACCAGCCCGGCCAGCGCATCGACGGCGGGCTCGGCGCTGCGGATCACCGGGATCCGCGCCTCGCGCAACGCGAGCAGTGCCGGCTCGGGGATGCTCACCCAGCACACGATCAGCGGCTTGTCGTACTTCGCGCGCACGGCCTTGAAGATGTCGACGTTCATCTTCCACAGCTTCTCGGTGAGCGACAGCCAGATGATCACGGCGTGCACGCCGGGATCCTCCATCACGATCTCGATGCTGCGCTGGATCAGCGTCGGGTCGACCAGCCCCTGCGCGGTGACATCGACCGGGTTGCCGGTGGAGCCGAACACCGGCACCACCTCCTTGAGCCGCGCCCGTGTCTCGTCGGTGAAGTTCGCCATCTCCAGGCCGAGTTCGCCCGCGCGATCGGCCATGATCACGCCCGCGCCACCGGAGCGCGTGATGACCGCCAGCCCGTTGCCCTTCGCCTCGGGACAGCAGGCGAGCACCTCGACCATGTCGAGCAGTTGCTCCTCGTTGCGCACCCGCTGCACGCCGAACTGACGCGCGACGCCATCGAACACCGCGTCGGCGCCGGCCAGCGCGCCGGTGTGGGAAGCGGCCGCGCGCGCACCGGCCGCGCTGCGGCCGACCTTGATCGCCACCAGCGGCTTGCCGATGTCGAGCGCATGGCGTGCGGTATCCACGAAGCGCTCGCCGTTGCGCAGGCCCTCGATGTAGCCGGAACCCACGCGGATCGCCGGGTCTTCCAGTACCGCGCGCATGGCCTCCGACCACTCGACATCGACCTCGTTGCCGGTGTTGATGAAGTAGCCGAAGCTGAAATGCCGGCGCCTCGCAGTGCTGTTGGTGGCCGTGCCCAGCGCGCCCGACTGCGTGACGAACGCGGCAGGGCCGGGCGGCGTCGGTCCGGAGGCGAACTGGCTGAAGGTACCCATCACGTTGCGGGCGGCGTTGATGAAGCCCAGGCAGTTCGGCCCGAGCACGCGAATGCCGGTCTCGTCGATCGCGCGGCGCACCTCGCGCTCGCGCGCGGCGCCGGCCTCGCCCGTCTCGGAGAAGCCGGAACTGAACACCACCGCCGCGCGCACCCCGCGCGCGGCCAGCTCGCGCAGGGTGTCGGCGACCACCGCCGCCGGCGTGGCCACGATCGCCAGGTCCACGCCGTCGGGCAACGAGGCGACGTCCGGGTAGCAGCGCAGCTCGCCGATGCGCTCGTACTTCGGGTTGACCGGGTAGATGCCACCGGCATAGCCCTTGTCGACCAGTGCGCGCACGGTGCGGCCGTTGAGCTTCTCGGGGTCGGCGGAGGCGCCGAGAATGGCGATCGCCCGAGGGGCGAGCAACGGCTGCAGCAGGTCGGGGGACACGGGTTCGTTCACCGGGGGCTCGCTCGCGAAGTCGGGAAGGGGAGGGCGGCGCCCGGCACCGGGCGCGCGGGCTGCTCGCGCAGGGCGTGCGACGATAACGCACCGGGTCTGGAGGCGGCAACGCCGGGGCCCGGGGCACGGACGGCGTGCGCGGACGCCGCAGGTCTCGTGGGCGAAGCCGCGCGCGGCGGGCCTGCCAGAGGACTCGCCGCGGCATCCGTCCGGAGGGGGACGCCGCAGGTGACGCGCGACGGCGTTCGGGTCGGCGTGACCGCTTCGCGCGCAGGCCCCGGCGCCGATGGTAGGCTCGACGGCGCGTGAGGGTCGGTCGGATGCCTGCGGTCCTCCGGACGCTCGCCGGATCCGCCAGCTCGGGGCATCCGGCCAGGGCTCGCGCCAGGCATGCCCCGCCGACACCACACGCGACGCAGGCGAATTCAGGCAGGATCGGCACGCAGGTGCGCGACCAGCCGGGCCGACGACCTTCGCGCACTCTCCGGAGGACACCCGATGCCACGTTCCCCCCGCGCGCGACTGATCACTGCTGCGCTGTTCACGCCATCGCTCGCGGCGCTGGCGGGCGCGCTCCCGCCTTCAGCGCAGGCGCAGACGCCGCCCTTTCCGGTGAAGTCGGTGCGACTCGTGCACACCTTCCCCGCCGGGGGCCCGGTCGATTTCGTCACCCGCGGCATCGCCGAGGAACTGACCCGGTTGTGGGGCCAGTCGGTGGTCGTCGACCCGCGCCCGGGTGGCGGCGGCTCGATCGGCAGCGAGATCGTCCGCGTGGCCCCGCCCGACGGCTACACGCTGCTCACCGGCACGCACTCGGGGATGGTCGCCTCCCCGCTGCTCAACCCGGCGGTGAAATACCACCCCCTGAAGGACTTCACGCCGATCACGCAGATGGTGAACAGCCCGTTCTTCCTGGTCACGAACGCGCAGGTGCCGGCAACCTCCCTGAAGGACCTGCTCGCGCTGCTGCGTGCGCAGCCCGGCAAGTTCAACTATGGCTCGGTCGGGCAGGGCAGTTCGACGCATCTTGCCTTCGAGATGTTCGCCTACACCGCCGGCGTGAACGCGCTTCACGTGCCGTACAAGGGCACCGCGCCGATGATCGTCGACCTGCTGAGCGGCACCCTGCAGATGACCATCACCAGCATCCCGACGGTGCTGCCGCATGTGAAGAGCGGGAAGCTGCGGGCAGTCGCCAACGGCTCGCTGCGGCGCTCGACCGCGCTGCCCGACACGCCCACCTTCAACGAGGCTGGCCTGCCCGGGTTCGAGTCGGTCACCTGGTACGGACTGTTCGCACCCGCGAAGCTGCCTCGGGCGCAACTGAAGGAGATGAACGCCACTGCCGTCAAGGCGCTGGCGAGCCCGGCACTGCTCGCCCGCTATGGCGAGGCCGGTCTGGAGACCGTCGCGAGCACGCCCGAGGCGTTCAGCCGCTTCATCGGCGAGGAGATGGATCGATGGTCGAAGCTGATCCGGCAGGCCGGCATCAAGGTGGGCGAGTGAGCCTGCGCGCCAGCGCGCGCGCGCAACCGATGCGCGCGCATCATCGCGACCTCGGCCTCGCCCCACCGCCGTCGCCGGCCTCGGCCGCGCACGACTCGCGGCTGCTCGCGCCGCATCGCGCTCGCTGCGCGCTGCTCGCCCTCGTGCCAGCGATCGCGCTGTCCGGTTGGGTGGATGCCCGCGCGGCGAGCGCCCAGCCCGCCCCGTGGCCGCAACGGCCGCTGCGCTTCATCGTCCCCTTCGCCCCCGGGGGGCCGCTGGATGTGACTGCGCGCCTGATCGCGCAGCCGCTGGGCGCGGAGTTGCAGCAGCCCGTGCTCGTGGACAACCGGCCGGGCGCTGGCGGCAGCACCGGCGCCGCGCTGGCCGCACGCGCGGCCCCGGATGGGCACACCCTGCTGATGGGCGCGCTCTCCACGCATGCGGTCAACCCGTTCCTGTATCCGGACGTGGGCTACGATGCCGAGCGCGACTTCGCACCGGTCACGCTGGTGGCGCGCGTACCCAACGTGCTCGTGGTGCATCCGGGACTGAAGGTCGAGTCGGTGGCACAACTGGTCGCGCGCGCACGAGC
>JBIPNU010000152.1:0-6092 GCA_044370615.1 Burkholderiales bacterium | reverse complement strand
GACGCGCGCGCGTTGGCGTGCCGGGACACGGGCAGGGCCCGTCGCCATGCCTGGGGCATGCCCACGACGGATCGGTGCGTGCGGGCCGGTGGCCACCGTCGCCGTCCCGCGACGTCGCGCGCCGCAACGGCAGGCGGGGCAGCCGCCTGACCGGGCGCGAGGCTTGCGCAGCGGCCCCATCGGTCCGGGATCCTCCCGGCGCAACCGCGATGCGAGACACCCCTGCGTCGCTCGCGCGCGACCCTGCGCGGATGGCGTGGCCGGGGTTGCCCCTCTCCCGCAAACCCGATCGCGATCGGTTCCCGCGACGCGCAGCCGGAGATTGCGCCCCTTCCGCAAACCCGGTCATGATCGGCACCCGCGTCGCGCGGACGCACGGGAGCGGACAGCGCGCGGGCACCGATGCCGAGGGACTGCCTGAAGACCGTGAACGCCCCAGCGCCTGATACCGACACCACGGCACCGCCGTCCCGCGCGACGTTCGCCGACGCACTCGCCTTCTGGCTGCGCCTGGGCTTCATCAGCTTTGGCGGACCCGCCGGGCAGATCGCGATCATGCACACCGAACTGGTCGAGCGGCGGCGCTGGATCAGCGAGAAGCGCTTCCTGCATGCGCTCAACTACTGCATGGTGCTGCCCGGGCCCGAGGCGCAGCAGCTCGCCACCTATCTCGGCTGGCTGATGCACGGTACCTGGGGCGGCATCGTGGCCGGCGCGCTGTTCGTGCTGCCCTCGCTGGCGATCCTGATCGCGTTGTCCTGGATCTACGTCGCGTTCGGGGACCAGCCGCTGGTGGCCGGACTGTTCTACGGCATCAAGCCGGCGGTCACCGCCATCGTGCTGCAGGCGGCCTGGCGGATCGGTTCGCGCACGCTGGGCAACGGCTGGCTGTGGGCGATCGCGGCCGCCTCGTTCGTCGCCATCTTCGCGCTGCAGGTGCCGTTCCCGCTGATCATCGTCGGCGCAGCACTCGCAGGTTATCTCGGCGGGCGTCTGGCGCCGGCGTATTTCCACGCGGGCGGCGGGCATGGCGGGGCGACGAAGGACTACGGCCGCGCGCTGATCGACGAGTACACGCCGCGCCCCGAGCACACCCGCTACCGCGCCTCGCGGCTGGCGATCGTGCTCGCCGCGGGCGCGCTGCTGTGGCTGCTGCCGATGGGCGCGCTCACGGTCGCACTGGGCTGGGACCATACCCTCACGCAGATGGGCTGGTTCTTCACCAAGGCGGCGCTGCTCACCTTCGGGGGAGCCTACGCGGTGCTGCCGTATGTGTACCAGGGGGCGGTCAGCCACTACGGCTGGGTGACGCCCGGGCAGATGATCGACGGGCTGGCGCTGGGCGAGACGACGCCCGGGCCGCTGATCATGGTGGTGGCGTTCGTCGCCTTCGTCGGGGGGTACATGCAGGCGCTGTTCGGTGGCGAGGCGCTGTTTCTCGCAGGTGCAGTGGCAGCCACGCTGGTGACCTGGTTCACCTTCCTGCCCTCGTTCGTGTTCATCCTTGCCGGCGGCCCGCTGGTGGAGTCCACCCACGACCGGCTCGACTTCACCGCGCCGCTGACCGCCATTACCGCGGCGGTGGTGGGCGTGATCGTCAACCTCGCGCTCTTCTTCGGCTACCACGTGCTGTGGCCGCAGGGGTTCTCCGGCCTCTTCGAGTGGCCGGCTGCCTTGATCGCGCTCGGCGCTGCAGTGGCGTTGTTCCGCTATCGCTGCGACGTGATGAAGGTGATCGGCGCCTGCGCGCTGGCGGGCCTTGCGCTGCGGCTCGCGGCAGGCTGAGGCGCCTCCGTCCACTGGCGACCGGTTGCGCGGCCCGGTGACCCCTGCAGGCTGCCGGGCGGCGCAGTCCGCGGCCCGGCGCTCGCCGCCGATCGCGCGCGGTCCGAGCGGTGGAGGCCGTGCGGCCGCCGTCCTCCGGCGGCGCAGCGCCGTCGGCATCGGCCCGCGAGAGAGGGCGGGCGCATGTACGGGACACGCCGCTCAGGCGAGCGCGCGCATCTCGGCGATGAGGTCGGCCTTGCCCTCGAAGCCGATGCCCGGCAGCGGGGGCAGGGTGACATGGCCATCGATGACCCTCACGCCGTCGGGAAAGCCGCCATACGGCTGGAACAGGTCGGGGTAGCTCTCGTTGCCGCCCAGGCCCAGGCCGGCGGCGATGGCGAGCGACATCTGGTGCCCGCCGTGCGGGATGCAGCGACGCGGCGACCATCCGTGCTGGCGCAGCATGTCCAGGATGCGCAGGTATTCGACGAGGCCGTAGGACAGCGCGCAGTCGAACTGCAGCCAGTCGCGGTCCGGACGCATGCCGCCGTGGCGGATCAGGTTGCGCGCGTCCTGCACCGAGAACAGGTTCTCCCCGGTGGCCATCGGCCCGGCGTAGACCTCGCCGAGCCGCGCCTGCAGCGCGTAGTCGAGCGGATCGCCCGGCTCCTCGTACCAGAACAGCGGGTACTGCGCGAGCGCCCGTCCGTAGGCGACGGCCGTGTCGAGGTCGAACCGCCCGTTCGCGTCCACCGCCAGCTGCCGGCCCGGGCCCAGCAGCGAGAGCACCGCCTCGATGCGCGCGCAGTCCTCGGCGAGCGAGGCGCCGCCGATCTTCATCTTCACCACCGAGTAGCCACGATCGAGATAGCCGGCCATCTCGCGGCGCAGCGCGTCGAGATCCTTGCCCGGGTAGTAGTAGCCGCCCGCGGCGTAGACGAACACCCGCGGATTCGCCTGGCCGGTGCCGTAGTGCCGCGCGAGATACTCGTGCAGCGGAAGGCCGGCGATCTTGGCCACGGCATCCCAGACCGCCATGTCGATCGTGCCGACGGCTACCGATCGCTCCCCGTGGCCGCCGGGCTTCTCGTTGGTCATCATCGCCGACCAGATGCGATGCGGGTCGAGGTTGTCGCCCGCGTCGTTGAGCAGCCGCACCGGATCGGCCTGCAGCACCCGGGGCGCGAAGCGCTCGCGGATCAGTCCGCCCTGGCCGTAGCGCCCGTTGGAGTTGAAGCCGTAGCCGACCACCGGACGCCCGTCGCGGATCACGTCGGTGACCACCGCGACCAGGCTCAGCGTCATCTTCGAGAAGTCGATGAACGCGTTGCGGATGTCCGACTGGATCGGACGGGTGGATTCGCGGATGTCGACGATCTTCACGGATGGGCTCGCAGGGAATCGGGGAAGTGCCGTGGACGGGCAGGGACAGGAGGGGTGCAGGTCGGGGCCATCGTTCGACGGCCAGCCACTCCAGGCGATCCGTCAGTGTAGACGCTCGTCGTCCCGTCGACGCCATCGCCGGGCCCTGCGAGCGTCCGGTCGTACGCCCCCGCCCGGCGCGCAATCCGCGGTGCGCCCTGGTCCGGCGCGCGAAGTCGGATGCGGCGCAGATGTCATGAAATCGTAAGCACGGTGCAACAGAGGGTTTCTAGCCTCCGGGTCTTCCGTGACTTCATTCGGTGACCCCATGTCCGCTGCCAATCTTCCGCCCTCTCCGACGACTGCTCGCGCGGGCACGGTGAAGGCAGGCGATGCCGCGGGCCCAGCGCGCCGCCCCGCTCAGCCGGCCAGCGCCCGCTGGGCGCCGCCGGAGGCGGTCGCGGCCGGCAACCTTTCGCGGGCCGGTGCCCGTGCGCCTGCCGTCGGGATGGACTCGCAGCGGGAAGAAGCCGGCCTCCGGGAGTCGGAGTTCGTGGAGGGTGAGCGCGTCGTCGCCGAGGCGCTGCTCGAGTTGTCCGCCGAGGTCGCCACGACCGCTGCGAGCACCGGTGGCTCGGTCTCCGGCGCAGGTGGTGACGCGCCCATCCCCATCCTGTTGGCGCAGGCCGGTGGGGCGGCGGCTGGCACCGCGGCCGGCGGGGCGGGCGCGGCGGCGGCTGGGGGAACCGTCACCGGTACCGTCTTCGGCTCCATGGGCTGGCTGGCGGTGCTGGGCACCGTCGGCATCGCGGCGGCAGCCAACAGCGGGGACAGCAGCACGCCTGCGGCCACGACCCCGGCTGCCCAGGGCACGGTCATCGACGGTTATCTCAGCGGCGCCACGGTGTTCATCGACGTCAACGGCAACGGACAACTCGACGCCGGCGAACCGAGCACTACCACCGACGCACAGGGCAACTACACCCTGCCGGGGGGCATCGCCGGCACGATCATCGCCTTTGGCGGAACGGACATCTCCACCGGCCTGGAGTTCAAGGGCGCCCTCAAGGCCCCGTCCGGCTCCACGGTGGTAACCCCCCTCACCACGCTGGTGACCGATCTCGTCGCCCGCGAGGGGTCGGTCGCCAATGCCGAGGCGGCGGTGTTCCGCGCGCTGGGCCTGTCCAGCCTCGACTCCGGCATCAACCTGCTCACGTTCGACCCGGTGGCGGCAGCCCAGTCCACCGACGCGGCACGCCAGAGCGCGGGCCTGCAACTGCAGAAGGGCGCGGTGCTGGTGGCCAACATGGTCACCGACCTCGTCGCGAAGATCCAGCAGTCCTCGGGTGCGAACGATGCGCAGCGCGATGACATCGCGCGGGACGTGTTCTCGACGCTGGCCGATCGCATCGGCGACAACGCGCTGACCGCCGCCGGCATCGCCACGCTGGCCACCGGGCTGATCGACCAGGTCGCGGCGCGGTCCACGGTGGGCGGCGTCGAGGCCTCGGCGTTCCGCGCCGATCTCGAAGCCGGGCGTGCCGCCTTCGCCACCAACCACACCGAGTTCCGCCAGGCGATCGAAGCCGCCACCACGGTCGGCGGCATCGGCAGCACCCAGCGCGACAACCAGAACGCCGTGCGCCTGCTCAACGCCAGCGTCGACGGGCTGGGCGACGTGATCACGCTGTACTTCGATCGCGCGCTGGACGAGGGGAACCTGCCGACGGTCTCGCAGTTCACGGTCACCAACGGGTCGGCCGCGACGGTCAGCAGCCTGCAGGTGGTCAACAACCAGGTGGTCCTCAAGCTCGCGGCACCGCTCGACGCCGCACAGCCGGTGCGGGTCTCGTTTGCCGACAACGCGGCCACGAATGACGCCGCGACCGTCCAGGATCGCGCTGGCGTCGACGCGCGCTCGTTCTCCGATGTCCTGGTTGCCAACCGGCTCGCGCTGACGCCGAGCCAGACCGAAGCGTTCGCGCAGGTGTCCTCGCTCACCCTCGCCGGCGCCGAGATCTCGGCCTTCGACCCGGCCAGCGACCGCCTGTTCGTGACATCGTCCAGCGGCCTGCAGGTGCTGTCCGTGGGGGCCAATCTCGGCCTGACCCTGCTTGGAACGGTGACCTTCGCCGGCTCGAATGACGTCAACAGCGTGGCCGTCAGGAACGGGCTGGTGGCCGTGGCCGTTGCCGCCGCCGACAAGACCCAGCCCGGCACCGTGTTCTTCCTCGATGCGGACGCGGTGGTCGGTCCCTCGATGATCGTGGGCAGCGTCGCCGTTGGCGCGCTTCCCGACATGCTGACCTTCTCCGCCGATGGTCGCACCGTGCTGGTGGCCAACGAGGCGGAGCAGGCCACGGCGGCGGACGCCGCCGCGATGGCAACCGTGGTCAATCCCGAAGGATCGGTCAGCATCATCGACCTGAGTGGCGGTGCAGCCGCCGCCACGGTGCGCACCGCGTCCTTCGCCGCGTTCAACAGCCAGCGTGACGCGCTCAAGGCGGCGGGCGTGCGCCTGATGGCGGGTGAGACCGGCTTCGAGACGGTCACGGTCGCGCAGGACCTCGAGCCGGAATACATCGCGATCTCGGGCGACGGGCGCACCGCCTTCGTCACGCTGCAGGAAAACAATGCGATCGCGGTGCTCGACATCGCGAACGCACGGTTCACCGGCATCGTGCCGCTGGGCCTGAAGAGCTTCCTCGGACTGCCGTTCGACGGCAGCGACCGCGACGGCCCGGGCAACGGGGTCGCGACCAACCTGCAGACCGACCAGCCGGTCTTCGGCCAGTACATGCCGGACTCGATTGCCTCATTCTCCAGTGCCGATGGCCGGACCTGGTACCTGATTGCCAACGAGGGCGACGACCGCGACGACTTCATCACGCCGGATGAGACGTCGCGCGTGTCGGCGCTGAACCTGGACGATGCCCGCTTCCCCGGAGAGGTCGCGCTGAAGG
>JBIPNU010000151.1:0-6099 GCA_044370615.1 Burkholderiales bacterium | reverse complement strand
GGTGATGAATGCGCTCGCCTATCCGCACGCGCTGGGGTCGCCGCTCGGAGTGGTGGAGCCCCCGGATTCGGCGCTGGCGCTGGCGCTGCACGCGCTCGCCTCCGCACTGCTGCAGGCCAAGAGTTACGCCTTCCTCGCGTTCCTCTCCGGCTACGCGTGGGCGATGCAATCGCGCGGCCGCCATGGCGAGCGCTGGCGGCAGGGCGCGGAGGTCCGCCGCGCACGACTGCTGCGCCAGGGTGCGCTGGGCATCGTGCACGGGCTCTTCGTGTGGTTCGGCGACATCCTCAGCTGGCTCGCGCTGCTCGGCCTGCTGCTGCTTCGCGCGCCGCGCTGGCGGCTGCGGGTGCTGCGCGGGCGCATCATCGCGTGGTTCGCGCTGTGGGGGCTGCTCGTCCTCCCGCTCTGGGCGGCGCGCATCGGGTTCGGTTCGGCCGGCGTGCCGACCGCGGGAGCCTGGGCCACCGCCGAGGCGCAGTCCTGGTCGGCCCTGTTCGCGATCCAGCGCGAGGGCTATCTCGCCTACGTGATCGGCGCGCCCTGGCAGGTGCCGATGATGCTCGCGCTCGGGCTGCTCGGCGTGTACGCGGGCCGCCTGCGCGTGCTGGAACGCGCCCGGGTCGGGGCTCGGCTCTGGCGTGCGGGTCGCCGCGTGCTGCTGCCGCTGGGGCTTGCTGGCGCGGTCGTGCAGGCGCTGCTCGTGGTCCACGGCCAGCGTCGACTCGGAGGGGACTTCTCGTTCGCCGATCTGGCGAGCCAGTTGACCGGGCCGCTGCTGGCCGCTGGGGTGGTGCTGGCGCTCGCCGGGGCGTGGCACGCACGCGGACCCCTGCCCGTGCTCGCCCGGTGCGCGCCGCTGGGACGGCTCAGCCTGTCGGCCTATGTCGCGCACACGCTGTGCTGCCTCGCGCTGTTCTCCGGCACTGCGCTTGGATGGGCACCGGCATCGGCGACGCTGTTCGCGCTGGGCGTGACGTGGTGGGCGAGCGCGGCGCTACTCGCGCCGGTATGGCTTCGCTACGCCGGCGAGGGACCACTCGAGCGCTGGGTGCGGGGCCCGGGACCCGGCGGGGGATCGCGGCGAAACACCACGACGTGATCGGCTTCGACCCGGATGCCGATCGCCTCGCCGATCGCGTGGTCATGGTGGCTGGGCACCAGCGACAGGGCCTGCCGACCGTCGGGCAGCATCAGCGTGTAGAGGATGTCGGCCCCTCGGAAGGCCTTGTGCAGCACGGTCGCGCGCAGCGCACTGGCATCGTCGTGGACGATGTCGTCCGGACGCAGCAGCACCTCGACATCGCAGACGTGCTCGCAGTGTTCGCAACCACGTCCGCACTCGGGCGGCAGATCGCCGGTGAGGCGGCCGATGCCGATGTCGATGCGGTGATCCTCTAGAACCGTGCCGGGGATGAACACGCCCTGGCCGATGAAGTCGGCGACGAAACGCTCCGCCGGACGATGGTAGAGATTGTACGGAGTGTCCCACTGCACCAGCCGTCCCTCGTGCAGGATGCCGATCTCGTCGGCGACGGCAAAGGCCTCGCTCTGGTCGTGGGTGACCAGGATGGCGGTCGTGCGCTGCGCGCGCAGGATCTCGCGCACCTCCATGCCCAGGCGTTCGCGCATGTCGACGTCGAGGTTGGAGAACGGCTCGTCGAGCAGCAGCAGGTGGGGCTGCGGCGCGAGCGCGCGGGCGAGGGCGACGCGCTGCTGCTGCCCGCCTGACAACTCGTGCGGATAGCGGGCCGCCGCGTGCTCGAGGCCGACCACCTCGAGCAGTTCGCCGACCCGGCGCTGGCGAGTGCCGGCATCGACGCCGCGCAGGCCGAAGCCGACGTTGCCGGCGACGGACAGATGCGGGAACAGCGCGTAGTCCTGGAACACCATCCCGACCCGCCGCCGCTCCGGGGGCAGTTGCCAGCCCGGACGGGCGACTTCCTCGCCGTCGATCCGGATGCTGCCGGCCGCCAGCGGTTCGAAGCCGGCGATGCAGCGCAGGACGGTCGTCTTGCCGCAGCCGCTGGGGCCCAGCAGGCAACCGATGCTGCCCTCGCGCAGCGAGAACGACAGGCCGGCGAACACCGGGGACTGGCCATAGCGGTGCGCGAGATCGGTGACCTCGAGGACCGGGGTTCGGGGGGCGGTGTCCTGACCGTTCATGCGGGTGTGCCGACGAGCGGCGCCAACCGCCGGGGATCGGAAAGGGGCGGTGGACCGCGGCGGGGGAGGTGGAGGGGAGCGGGGCGGCGCGTGGCCAGACCAGATGAGAACGATTCCCTTTCAATTCTAGCGGCTCTGGAGAATAATCGGGCTCCATTTCGTCTGCCGGCAGATCCTGCGGTTCGCCTGCCCGATGCTGCCCCGATCGCTCCGCTCGCCGCTGGTGCTCGCGGCCCTCACGCTCGCCGCCGCGACCGCGATCCCCGTCCTGGCACTGGCGACCAGCCTGCTGGCGCCGGGGACCGGCGAGGTGTGGCGCCACCTTGCGGACACGGTGCTGCCCGGCTACCTGGGCACCACTGGGCTGCTGCTGCTGCTCGTTGGTCTGGGCGTGACCGCCGTGGGCGTGGGCGCTGCCTGGCTGGTGACGATGCTGGAGTTTCCCGGGCGGCGCGGGTTCGAGTGGCTGCTCGTGCTGCCGATGGCGATGCCCGCCTACGTGATGGCCTATGCCTACACCGACCTTCTGCAGTTCGCCGGGCCGGTGCAGACCGCGCTGCGCGAGGCGACCGGGTGGGAGCGGGGCGACTACTGGTTCCCCGACATCCGTTCGGCCGGCGGGGCGGCGGCGATGTTCGTGCTCGTGCTCTACCCCTACGTGTATCTGCTGGCCCGCACCGCATTCGTCGAACGCACCGGCAACGTGCTGGAGGTGAGCCGCAGCCTCGGGCTGGGACCGTGGGCCTCGTTCTTCCGCCTGTCGCTGCCGCTCGCCCGGCCGGCCATCGCGGGGGGCGTGGCGCTCGCGCTGATGGAGACCCTCGCCGACTACGGGACGGTCGCCTACTTTGGCGTGCAGACCTTCACGACCGGCATCTACCGGGCGTGGCTGTCGCTGGGCGACCGGCAGGCGGCCGCGCAGCTCGCCTGCGCGCTCCTCGCATTCGTGATCGTCGTGCTCGCCCTCGAGCGGATCACGCGAGGCAGGGCGAGCTACGCGCTGGCAGGCGGGCGTTCTCGCGCGCCCGTGCGCCTGCGCCTGCATGGAGGGTCAGCGGCGCTCGCGACCGTGGCCTGCGCGCTGCCGGTGGTGGCCGGATTCCTGCTGCCGGCGCTCCTGCTGCTCGGCCTCGCGGTCGAGGCGGAAGGCGACGCGCGGGTGATGCACTACCTGCGCCTGACCGCCAACAGCAGCCTCGTCGCCGGGACGGCCGCGCTGCTCGCCGTCGCGCTCGCCACGCTGCTGGCTTATGCGCGTCGTCTGCACGGCGGAGCCCTCACCACGGCGGCCATCCGCGTGGTCGGGCTCGGCTACGCGATTCCCGGAGCCGTGATCGCCATCGGCATCCTGCTGCCGCTCGCCGCCCTCGATCAGGCGGTCGACACCCTGGCGCGCCGCTGGTTCGACGTCTCCACCGGTCTGCTGCTCACCGGCACGCTGGTCGCGCTGGTCTACGCCTGCCTGGTGCGCTTCCTCGCCGTGGCGCAGGAGACTGTGGAGGGCGGGCTGGGGAAGATCACGCGCTCGATGGACGATGCGGCGCGCAGCCTCGGTCTGGGTCCTGGCCGTACGCTGTGGCAGGTGCATCGTCCGCTGATGTGGGGCAGCCTGCTCACCGCCGCCCTGCTGGTGTTCGTCGACGTCATGAAGGAGTTGCCAGCCACGCTTGCGCTGCGGCCCTTCAACTTCGATACGCTGGCTACCCAGGCCTACACCTATGCGTCCGACGAACGTCTGGGCGAGGCCGCGCTCGCCTCTCTGGTCATCGTGGCGGTCGGCACGCTGCCCGTGCTCGCCCTGACCCGTGCGATCCGGCGCCGGGCGCCGGTGGTCAGTCGAGTTCCCAGCGCGTCGCCAGCGCGTCCGGAAGCCGTTGCGCATCGGTGAGCACCACCGACCCGCGCTGCGCGTTCACGCGCACCTCCGCGGCAGGCGGCGGAGGCTCGGGCGTGCGTGCGCGTGGCGCCCATGGCCGCTCCCGGAAGGCGGGAGCCGTTGCGACCACGCGCACCGGCAGGCCGAGGCGATCCTGCAGGCGCTGCGCGAGGGCGTCGGCCGCGAGCCCTTCCGCATCGAGCCCGCGCGGCCAGCGCACGATCGCCGGCTCCAGCACGACGCGCACGACCCGTCCCGACGCCTGCTCGGCCACGAGAGTCACGAAGCCGGTATGGCTGGAGCGTGTCGGCTGGTTCTTGAACACCCGCGGCGCGGCATTGAGCGAAAGGTAGAAGTTCTCCTGGCGGGGATCGCTCGCGGGCTTGGTCGGTGCGGGCATCGCGTCGGCCGGTGCCTCGATCACCACGACCGAGTAGGATTCCCGGCGCTGGGCGGGCAGGACGACGCTGCCGGGCGGGGCCAGCGCCTGCACCTGCCGGACTGCGGCCGCCACCGGCATGCCCAGCCGCAGTCCGAAAAGCTCGGGGGTAGTCGCGGTCGCCGGCGCAGAGGGCACCTGCGCGGCGGGCGCTCGCACGGACGGCCCGGTGACGAGCAGGAGCGCGCAGAGCATGCACAGGGCAACCCGGCGTACCGTCCCCGGCGCCGTGGCGGGCGCCGGGGACCGCACGGCCCGCAGCAGCACGCATCCTGCGACCGCGCGGGGGTCGGGCGCTCCGATCACTTCCACCCGGCGCGGTCGAGCAGTTTCTGGGCGAGCGGCTGGAGCCGCCCGAGCGCGGCCACCGGCGTCTTCTCCATCCGGAAGCGTCCGAGCGAGTCGAGCTCGGGATTCTTGGCGGTGGCCGACGCCACGACCGGCCATTCGTTGTTGCCGTTGGCGAAATAGGTCTGCGCCTCGTCGCTCGCCAGATACTCCAGGAACAGGCGGGCCGCTTCGGGGTTGGGCGCCGTGCGTACAAGGCCACCGCCGGATACGTTCACGTGCGTGCCGCCGCTCGCCTGATTGGGAAAGGACAGGGCGACGCGCTCGACTAGCTGGCGATCTTCCGTGCGAGTGGATTTCATCAGCCGCACATAATAATAGGTGTTGCTGATCGCCACGTCGCACTCGCCCGCGGCCACGCCGCGCAACTGATCGGTATCTCCGCCCCGCGGCGGGCGGGCGAGGTTGGCGACGATGCCGCGGGCCCACTGCTCGGCGGCCGCCTCGCCCAGGCGCTCGATCATGGAGGCCATCAGCGACAGGTTGTACACATGGCCGCTCGAGCGCACGCAGAGCCGGCCGCGCAGGCGGGGGTGCGCGAGATCCTCGTAGGTCGCCACCTCCTCGGGCCGGACTTTCGCGCGGTTGTAGGCGATCACGCGAGCGCGGGTGGAGAATCCGAACCACGTTCCCTCGGGGGTACGCAACTGCGCAGGAATCCGCGACTCGAGCACGGCCGAGCGCAGCGGGGTGAACAGCCCGAGCTGCTCGGCGCGCCACAGGCGCCCCGCGTCGACGGTCAGGAAGACATCGGCCGGGCTGTTGCGGCCCTCGCTGCGCAGCCGCTCGAGCAGGGCGTCTTCGCTTGCTTCGATGCGGTTGACGCGGATGCCGGTGAGCTGCGTGAACCGTGTGTAGAGCGCCTCGTCGGTCTGATAATGGCGGGCGCTGTAGAGATTCACCACCCGCTCGGCGGTGGCTGGGGCGCTGCCGGGCAGCAGGCAGAGGGCGAGCAGGCCGGCGGCCACGAACCGGGGGAAGCAGGCTCGGCGTGCCGACGGACCGTCTGGCGCGGACGGCTGGGCGAGCGGGCGGATGTCGGAGTTGGCGTGGATCGGTCGCATGGGCGGCATGGCAGTGTCGAGGGAGGGTCGAAGGTCGGGGAGGGCTACGATGCGGAGGGATCGGATCCGCGATCCGCGACAAGGGCGTTGGCGCCGTTGTCACACAAGTGACTTCTTTGTGGTGCGTGATTACCGGAGCACCCGACGCGCGCGTCGGGCCTCGAGCGTCAGGAACAGAATATCAAGAATGATTCTTGTTTGCAAATGAA
>JBIPNU010000150.1:0-6103 GCA_044370615.1 Burkholderiales bacterium | reverse complement strand
GCCCGCCGCGACCGGCCGATCCCCCGGGAAAGCCCCGATGAGCGCCATCCGCAACGTCCTGTTCATCACCTCCGACCAGCAGCGCGGCGACTGCTTCGGCTTCGAGGGGCGCGCGGTGAAGACGCCGCACCTCGACCTGCTCGCACGCCAGGGCACCCGCTTCGCGGCCTGCATCACGCCCAACGTCGTCTGCCAGCCCTCGCGCGCATCGATGCTCACCGGCCTGCTGCCGATGAACCACCGCGTGTGGGACAACGGCGTGGACCTCGACCCGGCCATCGGTGCGAGGGGCTTCGCCGGCCAGTTCGCCCGCGCGGGCCGTGCCACCGGGTTCATCGGCAAGGCCCACTTCTCGACCAAGCACACCTTCGCGCCCACCGGCTCGCCCGAGTGCGAGCACAGCATGAAGGACTACCCGCCCGGCTGGGCAGGTCCGTACATGGGCTTCGAGCACGTGGAGCTGGTCGTCGAAGGCCACAACCGCAATCCGCCGCAGGCGCCGCCCGGTGGCCAGGCCTACGAGCGCTGGTATCACGGCGATGGCCTGGGCGAGTGGAAGGACGGTCTCCACGCGACGCGGCTCGCGCCGGACGTCGGTGCGGCCCAGACCTGGCACTCGGCCCTGCCCAGCGCATTCCACAACTCGACCTGGGTCGGCGATCGCACGATCGAGTTCATGCGGGCGAACCGCGACCGGCCCTTCCTGTGCTGGGCGTCCTTTCCCGATCCGCACCACCCGTTCGACGCGCCCGAGCCCTGGAGCCGGATGCACCACCCCGACGAGGTCGACCTGCCCGGTCACCGCACGCGCGACCTCGACCGTCGCCCGTGGTGGCATCGCGCCAGCCTCGAAGGGCAGCCACAGCTCACCCGCCCCGACATGCTCGCCCACCGGGCCGGGGGCTCGCGAGTGCCCGCGCAGACCGACGAGCAGCTGCGCCACCTGATCGCGAACTACTACGGCATGATTTCGCTGATCGACCACAACGTCGGTCGCATGATGATCGCGCTGCACGACCTGGGGCTTGCGCAGGACACGCTCGTGATCTACACCACCGATCACGGCGACTGGCTGGGCGACCACGGGCTCATCCTCAAGGGGCCGATGTTCTACGAGGGGCTGCTGCGGGTGGGCTACGTGATGCGCGGCCCCGGCATCCCCGCGGGCCAGGTGGTGCGCGATCCGGTCTCCACGCTGGACACCGCCGCCACGCTCCACGACTACTGCGCGGTACCCGCGGCTGGCCCGCTGCACTCGCGCAGCCTGCGCCCGCTGGTCGAGGGCCGCGGCTCGCGCGATTTCGCCTACAACGAGTGGCGACTGCATCCCTCGCGCACCGGCATCGCGCTCGACCTGCGTTGCGTGCGCACGCGCGAGGCCAAGCTCACGCTGGAACTGGGCTCGGGCGCGGGCGAGCTCTACCGGCTCGACCGGGACCCGCAGGAAATGGACAACCTGTTCGGCAATCCGGATCACGCGCGACTTCAGCGCGAGCTGACCGACATGGCGATGAGTCGCCCGCGCGACTGGCAGGAGCCCTTGCCCGAACCGATCGGCATGGCCTGAGGTCGCAGGGCATGCCGGGCACGGGCGTTCGCGTGCACAATCCAGGGCAACGGACGGCCGTGTCGCCCGCCGCGACCGGCCATCGAATCCCTCGAGACCACGCTGGCGGCAGCGCGACGAGCCGCCGACCCGGAGGAGTCATGCACCGCGCAGCCACGCGACGCCAAGGCCGACGTCCCACCCTGCTCGCCATCGCCCTCGCGGGCCTGGCTGTCTCGATTCCCGCCCCGGCACTCGCGCAGGGCAAGGGGCCGGGGGGCTACCCGCTCAAGCCCGTCCGCTTCCTCGTACCGTTCGCGCCGGGCGGCACCACCGATCTGCTCGCGCGGCTGGTCGCGCAGCGCATGGGCGAGGAACTCGGCCAGGCGCTGGTCGTCGACAACAGGGGCGGTGCCGGCGGCACGATCGCCGCGGAGATCGTCGCCCGCGCCCCCGGCGACGGCTACACGCTGAAGATGAACCACCAGGGCATGACGTTCAACGCGACGCTGTATCCGAAGCTGCCGTTCGATACCGCAAAGGCGTTCGCCGCGATCGGCCAGATCGGCATCACGCCCAACGTGCTGGTGCTCAACAACGCGCTGCCGGCGAAGAGCCTGCCCGAGCTGATCGCGCTCGCGAAGAAGACCGAGATCACCTTCGGCTCCGGCGGCATGGGCAGCTCGGCGCATCTCGCGGTGGAACTCTTCATGCTCGCCGCCGGCGTGAAGATGGTGCACGTGCCCTACAAGGGCGCCGGTCCCGCGCTGGCCGACACCGTGTCCGGCCAGGTGCAGATGATGATCGCCACGCTGCCGGCTGCCGCCGGATTCATCCGCGCAGGCAAGCTGCGCGCGATCGGCATGTCCGGCCTCAAGCGCTCGCCCGCCTTCCCCGACATCCCGACGCTCTCGGAGACCGGCGTCGTCAAGTACCAGTACGACACCTGGTACGGCGTGTTCGGCCCCGCATCGCTGCCGCGACCGATGGTGACGTGGCTCAACGCCACGCTCAACCGCATCCTCGCCGAGCCGGCGATGCGCCAGCGCCTCGCCGACACCGGGCTGGAAGTCGAGAGCAGTACGCCCGAAGGGATGCAGCGCACGGTGGTCGAGGACATCGCGCGCTGGGGCAAGGTGATCCGCGAGGCGCGCATCCGCATCGACTGACGAGGAGCGTCGCTGGCAGGCGGACACCAGGAGCGCCGGCCACTGGTAAGCTCGCGCCAACCGGCAGGAGGACCGAATGAACCAGGCGAAAGCACTTCGCGCGCGGCTTGCGCAACCCGGGATGATCGTCGCCCCGGGCATCTACGACGGCATGTCCGCCCGGCTGGGCCGCATGGCGGGCTTCGAGGCCCTGTACGCCACCGGCGGTGGCATCGCCCGCTCGACCGGGGTGCCCGACATCAACCTGATCGACCCGGGCCAGATCGTGCAGCGGCTGCAGGAGATCTGCGATGCGGTCGACTGCCCGGTGATCGGCGATGCCGACACCGGCTATGGCAACGCGCTCAACGCCTATCGCGTGATCCGCCAGTTCGCCCGCATCGGCCTGGCCGGCGTGCACCTCGAGGACCAGACCTTCCCGAAGCGCTGCGGCCACCTCAACGACAAGTCGATCGTTCCTGCCTCGGCCTTCGTCCCCGTGCTGAAGGCCGCCAAGGACGCCGACCCGGACATCGTCATCATCGCCCGCACCGACGCCATCGCCGTCGAGGGCTTCGACGCGGCGGTCGAGCGCATGCACCGCTACGACGAAGCGGGTGCCGACGTACTGTTCATCGAGGCGCCGACCACGCTCGAGCAGATCGAACGCATCCCGAAACTGTTCTCGAAGCCCGTGCTGATCAACATGTTCTTCGGCGGCAAGACGCCGCTGGTGTCGGCCGCCGATCTCGAGCGCATGGGCTATCGCATCGAGATCATCCCGTCCGATGCGCAGCGCGCCGCGATACGTGCGATGCAGCGGGTGTTCGCGACGCTGAAGCAGCATGGGGAGGCCTCGGCGATGGCCGCCGACATGGCGAGCTTCGACGAGCGCGAGCAGATCGTCGCCACCCAGGCGTGGTTCGCGCGCGGCAAGTCCTACGAGTGAACGCGGTACACGCGTCCGCGTACCCGTCGCCGGTGGGCGGGTCGCTGGCGCGACTCGCGGCCGCGGCGGTCGTGGCGACCGCGACCCTGTTCGCCGGCCTGCCCTCGACCGTCCATGCCCAGGGCCGCGGACCCGGCGGCTACCCGTTGAAGCCGGTACGGCTGGTCACGGCCGGCGTGCCTGGCGGTACCACCGATATCGTCGCGCGCGTGATCGCGCCGCGGTGGGCCGAAGAACTCGGCCAGACCCTGCTGATCGACAACCGCGCGGGCGCCGCCGGCCTGATCGCGCGAGACGTGGTCGCGCGCGCAGCGCCCGACGGCTACACCCTGCTGATGACCAACCAGGCCATCGTCTTCGCCGCCGCGATGCATCCCTCCGGTGCCGAGGGCCTCGCGCGCGACTTCGCCGCAATCGCGTGGCTGGGCGTCTCGCCCAACATGCTGGTCGCCAACACCGCGGTGCCCGCGCGGACCGTCACCGAACTGGTCGCCCTGCTGCGCGCCCGGGAACTCAGCTATGCATCGGGGGGCGTGGGCAGTTCCACCCACGTGGCGATGGAGCTGTTCCTGCGCACCACCGGCACCCGGGCGCTGCACGTGCCCTACAAGAGCGCCGGTGCCGGTATCACCGATGTCGTCGCCGGCCACGTGCGGTTCATGATCACCACGCTGCCGGCGGCGCTGCCGTACGTGCGCAACGGCAAGCTGCGCCCGATCGCGCTCACCGGCGCACAACGTTCGCACGCACTGCCCGAATTGCCGACCCTCGCCGAGGCGGGTGTGCGCGGCTACCTGTTCGACACCTGGTATGGCGTCTTCGGTCCGGCGAGCCTGCCCGCCGCGAGCGTGGGCTGGATCAACGGTACGGTCAATCGCACGCTGGCCGACGGCGCCCTGCGCGAGCGCCTCGGCGAGTCCGGCGTCGATGCCGGCACCGGCACGCCGGACTTCTTCCGCAAGATGGTGCGCGACGACGTGTCCCGCTGGACGCGCGCGATGAAGGACATCGGCATCCGCCCCGAGTAGCCTGCCGCCGATGCCCTGCAGCGCCGTTACCGCGCGCCCGAAGCGCTCGCCGCACGCCGCACGCCGCACCCCACATCACACCCCTCGCGCTCCCATACATTCCTTCGACCGTCAGCCGTCGTCCCTTCGCCGTCCTGCCCTTCCCCCGGCCCGCCGCGGGCCTGCCCGCACACAGGAGACCGCCGATGATCCTCAGCCGTCGCCCTCCGATCCGTCTTGCCCGCCCCGGTGATGCGGGCGATCCGGGGCGCGCCGCGCACCGCCCGCCGCGCCGGTCAGGCGCAGCGGCCACCGCCCTCGCGCTCTCGGTCACGATGGCAGGGACGCTACCGGCATCACTCGCCCGCGCCCAGGCGAGCTGGCCGGTCAAGCCGGTGCGCATCGTGGTGCCGAGCACGCCGGGCGGTACCGTGGACACGCTGACCCGCGTGCTGTCGTTCCGCTTCGCCGAGAGCCTGGGCCAGCAGATCCTGGTGGAGAACCGCGCGGGGTCTGCCGGCATCGTCGGCACCGAGGCGGTCGCGCGCGCCGCCCCCGACGGCTACACCCTGCTGATGGCCTGGGGCAGCCACGTGATCAACCCCGGGCTGTACCCGAGGCTGCCGTACGACACCCTGAAGGATTTCGCGCCGATCGCTCAGGTCGCGGTACAGCCGCTGATGATCATGGTGCATCCGTCGCTGCCGGTGCGCACGCTGCAGGAGTTCGTCGCCTTCGCGCGCGCGCGACCCGGTCGCATCAACTACTCGTCCGCAGGCAGCGGCAGCGGTGCGCACATGGCCATGGAACTGTTCGCGGGGGTCGCCGGGATCCGCCTGTCGCACATTCCGTACAAGGGCGTGCAGCCGGCGATGGCTGACGCCATGGCGGGACATGTCGAAGCCACGTCGGGCACGATGATCTCCGGGTTGCCCCACGTGCGCGCCGGCAAGCTGCGCGGCCTTGGCGTGACCAGCGCCAGGCGATCGGCCGGCGCTCCCGAACTGCCGACGATCGCCGAGAGCGGCTTCCCCGGTTTCGAGGTCTATACCTCCTACTTCCTGCTCGGGCCGGCCGGCATGCCGCGCGCGGTGGTCGACCGGATGAACGCGGAGGTGGCGCGCGCGCTTGCGCATCCCGAGGTGCGCGAGCGGCTCGCGCGAGACGGTGCGGAGGGCGTAGGGGGCACGCCCGAGCAATTGCAGGCGCATCTCGCGGCGGAGATCGCGCGCTGGACCCAGGTGATCCGCAAGGCGGCGATAAAGGCCGACTGACCGGACACGCGGGGCCTCGGGCGACTGCTGCGCTTGGCCTCGACGCACGAGCGCCCGCACGGGGGCGATCTGGCGCGATGATGTGCTTCCCGCGCGTCACGGCCATCCCGGCCGTGGCCGCCAACCCCGCGTCGCGTACCGACAGGCGCGACGCCTCGGATAGAAGGCTCCATGATGCT
>JBIPNU010000231.1:0-4890 GCA_044370615.1 Burkholderiales bacterium | reverse complement strand
GCAGTCGCCGGGGATCCACCCGGCGACCCGAGACCCCGCAAAACACCCGTTCCGAACGCCGGGCTTCAGCAGGGTCCGACAACCTTCACGGCGCCATCGTCGCCCCGCCGTTCACGTCCAGCGTGACGCCCGTCACGTAGCCCGCGGCGGGCGAGCACAGGAACACGACGGCGGAGGCGATCTCGTCGGGCTCGGCGAGACGCCCGACCGGCGAGGTGCGTTCGATGTGCGCGATGCGCTCCGGGCTGCGGATGGCCTTGGCGCGAGCACTCTGCACGTTGGCCGGCGCCACCGCGTTGACCGTGATGCCGTGCTTGCCCAGGTCCAGCGCGGCCTGGCGGGTGAGCCCGAGCACCCCGGCCTTGGCCGCGGTGTAGTGCGGCGGATTGGGGTTCACGCCGCTGCGCGCGGCCATGCTCGACAGCGTGACGAAGCGCCCGTAGCGGCGGGCCATCATCAGCGGCCCGGCCACCTTCAGCAGGTAGAACATCGAGCGCAGGTTGGAGTTGACCACGAGGTCCCAGTCCTCGACCGGGCAGTCGAGCAGGTTCACGTAGCGCGGGAAGCCCCCGGCGCTGTGCACGATCACGTCCAGGCGGCCCGCGGCGTCGTGCACCGCGGTCACCGCGTCGCGCGTGGCATTCCAGTCGGTGAGGTCGACCCGGCGAGCCGACGCGCGACCACCCGCGGCCTGGATCTCCTTCACGACGCGAGCGCAGCCCGCCTCGTCGATGTCGAAGATCGTGACCTCGGCCCCGTCGGCCGCGAGCATCTTCGCGGTGCTCTCCCCGATCCCGGTCGCGCCACCGGTGACGATCGCGCACTGTCCCTTGAACACGCCTGCGTTGCTCATTGCCCTCTCCCGGCTTGCGCCTGTTGCCACTGCCCCACGAACCGCGAGCCGACCTCGCGCGCCTATTCCACGCGAATGTCCGCCTCGCGAATGATCCGCCCCCAGCGCTCGTGCTCGGACTGCACGAACGCGACGAAATGCTGCTGCGACGGGCTGCCCACCGGCTCGATGCCCGAGGCGTTCTGCCGCTTCTTCAGTTCAGGGTCACCCAGCGTACGGTTGATCTCGACGAACAGCCGGTCGACCACCGCCTGCGGCGTCTTCGCCGGCACGAAGATGCCGTTCCAGTTGTGCAGGCCGAAGCCGGGCACCGTCTCGGCCACCGTCGGCAGCGTCGGCAACAGTGCCTGCCGCTCGGGCGTGATCACACCGAGGATGCGAAGGCGCCCCGCCTCCGCGTGCGGCCGGGCCACCACGTAGGTCGCGAACATCAGCTGGATCTGGCCGGACATGAGGTCCACCATCGCGGGGCCACCCCCCTTGTAGGGCACGTGGATCATCCGCGCGCCGGTGAGTCGCGCGAAGAACTCGCCGGCGAGGTGGTCGTTCTGCCCCGGGCCGGAGCTGCCGTAGCGCACGTCGCCCGACCGCTTGCGCGCCCAGGCGACGAACTCCTCGACGCTCTTCGCGCCGATGCCGGGGTTGACCACCATCACGTTGAGCACCTCGCTCACGCGGGTCACCGGAATGAAGTCGCGCTGCGGCACGTAGGACAGGCGGGTGCTCAGGAGCGGCGCGATCACCATCGCCCCCGGCGTGCCCACCATCACCGTGTAGCCGTCGGGCGCCGCCTTGGCCAGCAGGTCCGCGCTCACCACGCCACCGGCACCGGGGCGGTTGTCGTAGACCATCGGCTGGCCGACCTGCGCGGTCAGCCGCTCGCCGATGGTGCGGGCGATCATGTCGGCCGCGCCGCCCGAGGGGAAGGGGATCAGCAGCCGGATCGGGCGCGAGGGATATTCGGCCTGGCCCCACACTGCCGACGAGGCCAGAAGGGCCGCCGCTGCCAGCACGCGCGCGCCACGCAAGCGGGCGCATGAACGCCAACCTCCTGCCATGTCTCCTCCCTCGTCGGTGGGTCCGACTGTCTGTGGTCGTCAACGGCTCCCGCATGATGCGCCCGACCCCGTCGCGGTTCAAGTACGCGCCCGGGGCGAGGGCGACGGGCCTCATCGCCGGGGCGCGTCTACAATGCAGCGCGCGCACGGACCCACCCCGCGCCGACGAGGCCGCGCCGCGAAGCCCGCAGCGCGCGCACCGCGCCCGTATCCCGCCTTCGGAGAGCCGCTTCGATGAGACCGTACGCGCACACCCTCTGCGCCCTCGCCGCCGCCGTGGCGTCCTCGGTGGCCTGCGCCCAGTCCTGGCCCTCGCGCCCGATCCGGGTCATCGTGCCCTTCCCCGCGGGCGGGGGCATCGACACGGTCGCGCGGATCATCGCGCCGAAGATGGCCGAATCGCTGGGCCAGCCGCTGGTGATCGAGAACCGCGTGGGCGCGGGCGGCACGGTGGGCACCGAGGTCGTCGCACGCGCGAGCGCCGACGGTCACACCCTGCTCGGCGCCTTCGCCAGCCACGCGATGAACGCCACGCTCTACCGCGATCTTTCCTACGACACCGAGCGCGCGTTCGCCCCGATCTCGCTGATCGCCACGGTGCCCAACATCCTCGTGGTCCACCCGTCGCTGCCGGTGAAGACCGTCTCCGATCTCATCGCGCTCGCACGCCGCCGCCCCGGCGACATCAACTACGCGTCGGTCGGCAGCGGCACCCCCGCGCACCTGTCGGCGGAGCTCTTCAACCTGATGGCCGGGGTGAAGATGACCCATGTGCCCTACAAGGGTGCGCCGGCCTCGATCATCGGCATGATCACCGGCGAGGCGCAGCTCACCTTCACCACGGTGCTCATCGCGATGCCGCACGTGAAGTCGGGCAAGCTGCGCGCGGTGGCGGTGACCACCCGCGAGCGCTCGTCCTCGCTGCCCGAGGTGCCCACCGTGAACGAGTCCGGCCTCAAGGGCTACGAGTCGGTCGCGTGGTACGGCCTGCTCGCGCCCGCGGGCACCCCCGCGCCGGTCATCGAGCGCCTGCATGCCGAGGTGGTGCGCTCGACGCAGACGCCGGAGGTGCGCGAGAACCTGCTGCGCCAGGGCACCGATATCGTGGCCAGCACGCCGGCGCGCTTCGCCCAGGTGATCCGCGAGGACATCGCCACCTGGACCCGCGTGGTGAAGGCCGCGGGGATCAAGGCCGACTGAGGCCTTGCTCGGCGAGGCCGCACGGCAACAGAGTGGCGGAGGAGTGATGACCATCGACACCCGTACCTGGTGGCAGCGCCCGAACCGGGTCCTGCTCATCAACCTTCGCGAAGGCGACGAGCCGCGCATCGAGGCCGAGGCGCTGGTGGCCGATGCGAAGCGCTTCAACGCCACCGCGTTCTGCATCAGCGGCGGGGGCATCGTCGCGTTCTACCAGACACGCATCGACGGCCATCGCATCAGCAGCGGCCTGGGCGAGCGTGACTTGCTCGCGGAAGTGGTGCCGGTCGCGCACCGGGAGGGGCTTCGGGTGCTCGCGCGCATCGACCCGAGTTGCGCCCCGAAGGTGATGGCCGAGCGACATCCCGAGTGGTTCAGCCGCGACCGGGACGGACGGCTCTGCGAGGTAAGCGAGCATTACGTCACCTGCCCCAGCGGCCCGTACTACCGCGAGCGCATGGTCGAGGTGGTCACCGAAATCCTCACCCGCCACCCGGTCGACGGCATCTGGAACAACGCGGGCAAGTTCGGCGCCTGGGACACCACGGTGTGCTACTGCGAGGCCTGCCAGCGCTCGTTTCGCGAGGCCTCGGGCGAGGCGATTCCGCCCGAGGAGAACTGGGACGACCCGGTGTGGCGGCGCTTCAACGAGTGGCGCTACCGGCAGATCGCCGACTGGGTGCGCCTGATGCACCGGGCGATCCACGCGGCCAACCCGCAGGCGATCTTCATCTCGGCCGTGCAACTGATGGAATCGCTCGAGACCATCCAGATCGGCGGCTGGGACATCGACGGCTGGCTCGACGGGCAGGACGTGCTCACCTTCGAGTGCCAGCGTCGCAACACCGCGCCCTGGTGGCCCGGGCTGCAGGCGAAGTACCTCGCCTCGCTCGCGCCCGACCGTCCGCGCTGGATGACGGTGAGCTACTTCTACCCGTGGTGGCGACTGTCGGCGACGCCCGAGGCGGAGAACCGCGCGTGGATCGCGCAGCAGTTCGCCAGCGGCGTGTCGAGCTGGCTGCACATCAACGGCGGCTACTCGCCGCTGTTCGACCGACGAGCGCTGCCGGCCATGCGCGAGGTGTTCGCGCGGCTGGCGCGCTGGGAGCCCTACTTCGATCGCGCGCGGTCGGTGGCCGAGGTGGCGGTGGTGTTCTCGCGCTACAGCCAGGACAACTACGGGCGCAGCCGCCCCGGACCGCGCTACTTCGACGCGGTGCGCGGCGCCTACTGCGCGCTGCAGGAGGCACACGTCGCCTTCGACGTGCTGTCGGACAAGTTCCTCACCGCCGAGACGCTCGCGCGCTACCGCGTGCTGGTGCTGCCCAACGCGGCCTGCCTCGCCGACGCCACGGTCGAGGCCATCGCCGCGTGGGTGCGCGACGGAGGCAGCCTGGTGTGCTCGTTCGAGACGGGGCGCTACGACGAGACGGGCGAGCGCGTCGAGCGGCCGGCGCTGGACGCGCTGCTGGGCGCGCGGCGCACCGGCGTGCGCCGCGATCTCAAGTCCTCCTATGCGAAGCTGGAGCGGCGCGACGACCCGCTGCTCGCGGGCCTGGGGGACACCGACCTGCTGCCCAATGACGGCGCGCTCGTGGAACTGGAGCTCGACCCGGTCGGCGCGCGCGAGGTGCCGCTCACGCTGATCCCGCCGGTGATCGCGCACTCGGGCGCGACCATCAGCATTCCGGAATACAGCGCGATCGGGCCCGGCACCGATATCCCGATCGCGCTGCGGGGGATGCACGGGCAGGGGCGCGTCGTCTACTTCGCGAACAT
>JBIPNU010000149.1:0-6135 GCA_044370615.1 Burkholderiales bacterium | reverse complement strand
AAGAGGGCCTGTCCGCCGCGGAGATCCACAGCGACAAGACCCAGGCCGAGCGGATGCAGGCGCTCGCCGACTTCAAGGCGAATGCGATCACGCTGCTGGTGGCCACCGACATCGCAGCCCGGGGCCTGGATATCACCCAGCTGCCGCACGTGATCAACTTCGAGCTGCCGCAGTCGGCCGAGGACTACGTGCACCGGATCGGGCGCACGGGGCGTGCCGGGCAGAGCGGCGAGGCGATCTCGCTGGTGAGCCCCGAAGAGGACGAGATGCTCGCCAGCATCGAACGCCTGATCAAGCGCAAGCTGCCCCTCGCCGAAGTGCCGGGCTGGCAGCCGTCCGCACGCGGCGAGCGCGATCGCGACGGCGCGCCGCGCCGGGCGCGGGGTGACTCGACCCGCACAGACTCGGCCCGTGGCGACCGACGCCGCGAGGACCCGCGTCCCCGCCCGGCCGAGCCTGCAGCGCGGCGACCGGTACCCGCACAGGATCCACTCTTCACCTCGGCCTACGTGCCCCGGGAGGCGGCCGAGACCGCTGCAGGCGAGCGCACGTCCCCGCCACCGGCCGCTCGACCCGCGCGCCGCCATCCGGTGCCCGCATTGCTTGCACGGCTGCCAGATACCGCGGGCTGAGCGTCCAGTTCACGCGCTGGACGCTGCCGGTCGGCGCAAGACCCGCCCGCCCGGGCGTGCATCATCAGGGCTCCGCGTCGTCGTCCACGGCCCCAGCCCTTCGCGTGATCCCGCGCCGCGCCTGCCGTCCCCGGGCCCTCCCGATCCATGACCTCCGCTGATCGGCCCGGCCGTCGCGAAGCGCTGGTCCGTCTCGGGTCGGCCCTTTGCATACCGCTGGCGGGCAGCGTCACCCCGTCGATCGGCGCGTCGAGCGGTCCTGCGCGCGAGGGCATCGCCAGCGCACATCCCCTCGCCACCGAAGCGGGGCTGCGCGTCCTGGGCGAGGGGGGCAATGCCGTGGACGCCGCGGTGGCGGTCGCAGCGGCACTCGCGGTGGTCGAACCCTTCGCCTCCGGGATCGGTGGCGGCGGCTTCTTCCTGCTGCGACGCGCTGGCGATGCGCGCGATCTCGTGGTCGACGCGCGCGAGACGGCCCCGCAGCGGGCGCACGCGCGCATGTATCTCGATGGCGATGGCCACCCGCTGCCGCGCGCCTCGCTCGACGGCGCGCTGGCCGCCGCGATTCCCGGCCTGCCGGCGGCCCTCGCGCATCTCGCCCGCGTCCACGGCACGCTGCCCCTGTCGCAGTCGCTGGCGCCGGCGATCCGGCTCGCGGCGGACGGCTTTCCGGTCGACACCCGGCTGGCCGCGATCATCACGCTCTCCGAGCGCCGCCTGGCGCGCGACCCGGGCATCGCGTCGATCTTCCTTCCGGAGGGGCGTCCGCCCGCGGCCGGGGAACGCCTGCGCCAGCCGGCGCTGGCCGAGACGCTCGCCCGTATCGCAGGCGACGAGGCCCGAGGCTTCTACCGCGGCGCCATGGCGGCCGAACTCGTGCGCGCGGTTCGGTCGGCGGGTGGCCTGTGGAGCGAGGCCGATCTCGCGGCCTACCAGGTGATCGAGCGCGAGCCGCAACGCATCCTCTATCGCGGAGCGCGCCTGATCACGGTACCCCTGCCCTCCGCGGGTGGCATCGTGCTCGCGCAGTCGCTGGCCATGCTGCAGGCGCTGCCGCCGGCGACGCCCGGATCCCCGGATGAAGCCCATCTGGTCGCCGAAGTGCTGCGCCGCGCCTTCCAGGACCGCGCCCGCCACCTCGGGGATCCGGCCTTCCATGCGGCACCCGTCGAACTCCTGCTCTCGCGCGAGTACCTGCGACAGCGGGCCGCCAGCGTGCGCCTGGATCGCGTCACCCCGAGCGAAGCGCTGGTCCGCGAGGCGGGCGCGAAGGCGGGCGGCGATACCGCCCCGCGCGAGAGCGGCAACACCACGCACCTGTCGGTCGTCGACCGCGACGGGAACCTCGTCGCAGCCACCCTCACCATCAACACCCTGTTCGGCAGCGGCATCGTCGCGGGCTCGAGCGGCATCGTGCTCAACAACGAGATGGACGACTTCTCGATGCCGGGGACGCTGCCCAACGCCTACGGCCTCACCGGCTCCGGTGCGAACCGGGTCGAGCCGGGCAAGCGACCGCTGTCGAGCATGTCGCCCAGTTTCCTCGACACCCCGCGCGGTACCTGGGTACTCGGCACGCCGGGGGGCTCGCGCATCATGAGCATGCTGCTGCTCGCCAGCCGGGATATCGTCCACCGGCCCGGCATCACGCCCCTCGAGGTCGTCTCGCGACCGCGCCTTCATCACCAGTACCGCCCCGACCGACTCGATGTCGAGCCGGGCGCGTTCCAGCCCGACTGGCTCGCTGCGCTGGAGGCAAAGGGCCACCGCATCCAGCCGGCTGCACGGCCCTGGGGCAACATGCAGGTGGTGCTGCTCGACCGCGCGAGCGGCCAGGCACTCGCGGCCAACGATCCGCGCGGTCGTACCGGCATCGCCTGGTTCTGAACCCGCCGAGCGCGCGCACGCCGGCACCGTCGGGGATGCGCGATCCGCGTGGCCCTGCCGGTATCGCGAGGCCCCGGGCACCCGCCGGGCATCGGCCGGAACCGGGGTCGCTGTCCGATCGGCACAGGCGCACTGGCCTCGCCAGGGGTCCGTGCACGGCCTGCGGGGACCGTCGGCACCATCGGGGCGCCCATACCCGTGCGGCAGCACGTGTCGTGCATTCGCGCAGGGCCAGCCCTCGGGCCGGCACGATTCGATGGCGCGGGCATCATCGCCGCGGTGGCGGAACAGGGACGCCCTCCGGCGGGCGCCGTCATGCCGGCATCGCGCGCGCGGTGCCCAGGTACGCTGCGGGAGGGCGACGCGACGCCGCCCGGCCGGTCAGTCGGACGTCGCCATCGCCGCCACGTAGCGCGGCACCGCCTCGGCGACCGGCGCGAAGGCATGGCGGCAACCCGCCTGGCGCAGCCGCGTCAGATCGGCCTCGGTGTAGCTCTGGTACTTGCGCTCGAGATCCGCGGGCATCGCGAAGTACTCGATCAGTCCGCCGGCGTGCATCGCCGCCAGATCGAGCGCAGGCTGTCCCTCGGCCGCACGGCAGGCGTTGATCACGGCGACGGCCACCGCGTTGAAGCTCTCCGCGCGGCCGGTGCCGCAGTTGTACACGCCGCTCGCATCCTCGGCGCCCAGGAAGTGCAGGTTGACCGCGACCACATCCTCCACCGCGACGAAGTCGCGGCGCTGATCGCCATCGGCGTATCCCGCCGACCCGGCGAACAGGCGCACCCGGCCGCTGGCCCGGTACTGGTCGTGGAAATGCATGGCGACCGAGGCCATCCGGCCCTTGTGCCGCTCGCCCGGCCCGTAGACGTTGAAGTAGCGCAGCCCGACGACCGGCGCCGTGCGCTCGGGCAGCATCCGTCGCACGCCCTGATCGAACAGGAACTTCGAGTAGCCGTACACGTTGAGCGGACGCTCGCACTCCCGCGACTCGCGGAAGGCACCGGTACCGCCGTACACCGCGGCCGAGGATGCGTAGACGAGCGGCACCTCCTCGGTCTGGCACCAGTCGAGCAGCTGCGCCGACCAGCGATAGTTGTTGTCCATCATGTACCGGCCGTCGGCCTCGACCGTGTCGGAGCAGGCCCCCTGGTGCAGCACCGCATCCACCGCGCCGTCGAAGCGGCCGGTGGCGAGCATCGCCAGGAACTCGCGCTTGTCGAAGAAGTCGGCGATCTCGGCATCGACGAGATTGCGGAACTTGTCCCCGCGCTCGAGGTTGTCGACCGCGATGATGTCGCGCTCGCCGCGCGCGTTGAGGGCGCGCACGAGATTGGCGCCGATGAACCCGGCTGCGCCGGTGACGATGAGGTAGCCAGACATGGAAGACGCCTCGCAGGCAGGAGGGCGACCGGCTGCGGCCTCAGCCGCCGGCCGCCATCAGTTCCTCGGGTTGGACGACTGCGGTTCCGAGCTTGCCGACCACGATGCCGGCCGCGCGATTGGCCACCCGCACCGCGTCGAGCAGATCGGCGCCAGCCGCCAGCATCACCGCCAGCGCGGCGATCACGGTGTCACCCGCGCCGCTGACGTCGTAGACTTCGCGCGCGCGGGTCGGCTCGTGGTGCGCCCCGCCCGAATGGAACAGGCTCATGCCCTCCTCGCTGCGGGTGACCAGCAGCGCCTGCAGGTCGAGCGCAGCGCGCAGCGCCTGCGCGCGGGAGGCGAGATCCTCCTCGCTCGACCAGGCGCCGGCGACCTGGCGAAACTCGCTGCGGTTGGGCGTGAGCAGGGTCGCTCCGCGATAGCGGGTGTAGTCGTCCCCCTTGGGGTCGACCAGCACCGCGCGGCCAGCCTCGCGGGCAACGTCGATCATCCGGCGGATGTGGGCGAGGCCACCCTTGCCGTAGTCCGAGAGCACCACCACGTCGCACTCGGTCACCGCCTGCTCGAAGGCGGCAAGCTTGGCGGCCAGGATCTCGTGGGTCGGCGCATCCTCGAAGTCGATCCGCAGCAGCTGCTGCTGGCGTCCGATCACCCGCAGCTTGACCGTGGTCGAGATCGTCGGGTCGCGGTGCAGGTCGACCGCCACCCGCTCGCGCTCGAGCAGCGCAGCCAGGGTTCGACCCGCCTCGTCGTCGCCGCTCACGCACAGCAGGCGGGTGCTGGCGCCCAGGCTCGCCGCGTTGCGCGCGACGTTGGCGGCGCCGCCCGGCCGCTCCTCGCTGCGCTCGACGCGCACCACCGGTACCGGCGCTTCGGGCGAGATGCGCTCGACCGCCCCGAACCAGTATCGGTCGAGCATCACGTCACCGACCACCAGCACGCGGCCACCGGCCGCGCGCAGCGGATCGTAGCCCGGGTTCACGCGCGCCCGTCCTGCGCCGCGGTACCCGGCGAACCCTGCGCACGTCCGATCGGGTAGTACTCGATCCCGGCCTCGGCCATGCGCGCCGGCTCGTACAGGTTGCGGCCGTCGAACACGACCGGGCTGACCAGGGCAGCGACGATCGCGGAGAAGTCGGGACTGCGGAACTCCTTCCACTCGGTGACGATGATGAGCGCATCGCAACCGGCGAGCGCCGCCATCGCCGCAGGCACGAACTGCACGCCGTCCTGCCCGGCGTAGATGGCCTGCGCGTTGTCGATCGCCACCGGATCGTAGGCGCAGACCTGGGCTCCGCGCGCGAGCAGCGCGTCGATCACCACGAGGCTCGCCGCCTCCCGCATGTCGTCGGTCTCCGGCTTGAACGCGAGCCCCCACAACGCGAAACGACGCCCGGCCAGGGACTCGCCGAAGCGGGCGACCACCTTGTCGACCAGCACCGATTTCTGGCGCTCGTTCACCGCGTGCACCGCCTGCAGGATGCGCATCGGCACGCCCGCCTCGGCCGCGGTGCGCTCGAGCGCGCGCACGTCCTTCGGGAAGCAGGACCCGCCGTAGCCGGCGCCTGCGTACAGGAAGTGGTAGCCGATGCGCGCATCGGAGCCGATTCCACGGCGCACCTGCTCGATGTCGGCGCCCACCTGCTCAGCCAGGTTGGCCAGCTCGTTCATGAACGAGATCCGGGTAGCCAGCATCGCGTTGGCCGCGTACTTGGTGAGTTCTGCCGAGCGCACGTCCATCACGACCAGCCGGTCGTGGTTGCGCATCACAGGCTCGTACACGGCCTTCATCGCCGCGAGCGCGCGCGCGTCGTCCACCCCCAGCACGATCCGGTCGGGACGCATGAAATCGGCGACTGCCGCGCCTTCTTTCAGGAACTCCGGGTTGGACACGACGCTGAAGGGCAGCGCGACGCCGCGGGCATCGAGTTCGGCCTGCACCGCCGCGCGCACCCGATCCGCGGTGCCCACCGGCACGGTCGACTTGTCGACGACCACGCAGTACTCGCGCATGTGCCGCCCGATCGCGCGCGCCGCCGCCAGCACGTACTGCAGGTCGGCCGAGCCATCCTCGCCGGGCGGCGTGCCGACCGCCAGGAACTGCACGCTGCCGTGGGCACCTGCCTCGGCCGCGTCGGTGGTGAAGCGCAGCCGGCCCGCCCTCGCGTTGCGCTCGACGAGCGGTGCGAGCCCGGGTTCGTGGATCGGGATGCCGCCCGCGCGCAGGTGC
>JBIPNU010000146.1:0-6150 GCA_044370615.1 Burkholderiales bacterium | reverse complement strand
GGCCTGCAACAGGGCCGGTATCGTGGCCGGCATCCACACGAACAGTTCGAAGTTCTCGCAGCGCTACATCGACCAGGGCTTTCGCATGGTGATGCTGGTGCCCGACCGGGTGGCAATGTCGGGCTACGTGAAGGCCGAGGTCGGGCGGCTCACCGGCTGGACGCCGCTGCGGCCGGCCGCCCCGCCCGACGCCGGCGGTTACTGAGCGGGCTTCGCGCCCGATCCGCCGCGCGGCGACGATGTTCCTGCTCGAGCACGACGCCAAGCGCCTGCTCGCCGGCTACGGCGTGCCGGTGCCTGCGGGCCTGTGGACCGGGCCGCGCGGCGAGCCCGATGCGTGCGGGTCGGACGCGTGGCCGCCGGGGGCATGCATCGTCAAGGCACAGGTGAGCGGTGGCGGGCGCGGGCGGGCCGGGGCCGTTCGGCGCGCGCAGACCCGCACGCAGGCGGTCGCGGAAATGGCGTCGATCGCCGGCGAGGAGGCCCGGCTGTCCGACGGACGGCGCATCGAGGGATTTCGTGTCGAGGCGGCGGTCGACGGCGCGATCGAGGCTTACTTCGCGCTGGTGATCGATGCGCCGTCGGGGCGGGTGCGGGTGATCCTGTCGGCGCAGGGGGGCGTGGATGTCGAAGACGCGACCTCCGGCCAGGTCGTCCACGAGATGTCGGCGCTCGAGGCCGACGCGATGGTCGCAGCGGCGGAGATGGCCGTGCAGCGCCTGCCGGCCCTGCTCGATCCGCAGACCGATGCGCGGGTGAAGACGGCGCTGGCGCGCGCGGCCCGGCCACTGGTCGATGCGTTCGTGGGCCTCGAGGCGCACCTGATCGAGGTCAACCCGCTGTTCGTGCGGCCGGACGGCGGCTGGCTCGCCGGTGATGCGAAGGTGGTCACCGACGACAGCGCACTCGGACGCCAGGCGCAGCTGCAGGCCCTGCTCGAACGGGCGACAGCGCGCTATCCGGACGTCGAGCGCAAGTGGCGGCACGGCTGCGACTACGTCGTGGTCGACCCGAAGGGCGAGATCGGACTGCTCACCACGGGCGCGGGCCTGAGCATGATGCTGATCGACGAGTTGCGATCACAGGGGCTGCGGCCCTACAACTTCCTCGATGTCCGCACCGGAGGGCTGCGCGGCGATCCGCGTCGGCTGGTCGAGGTGCTGCAGTGGATGACGGCGGGCACGCGCCTGCGGGTACTGCTGGTCAACATCTTCGCCGGCATCACCGATCTCGCCGAGTTCGCCGGCCTGCTGGGTCGCGCGCTCGATGCCGTGCCTGCGCTCCGGGTGCCGGTGGTGGCGAGGCTGGTCGGGCCGGGGCTGGACGCAGCCCGCGCGCAGCTCGCCACCCGAGGCATCGGCGTCGAGACCGATCTCGAGCGGGCGGTCGATCGGGTACGCGCGCTGCTCGTGCCGCTTCGCGCATGACCGCGCTTGCAGCCGATCGCTCGTATCCGGAGGCTCGGGTCGAAACGCGCTCGCCGGGCTTTCGGCTGGTGCTCGACCGGCACACGCCGGTGATCGTGCAGGGCATCTCCGGGCGCGCCGGGCGTCGTCATGCGCCGATGATGCGCGCGGCGGGCACCTCGGTGGTGGCCGGGGTGAGCGCGCGCGGCGACCTGCGCGAGGTATCGGGCATCCCGGTCTTCGCCGATTGCGCGCAGGCGGTGCAGGCGACAGGCGCCACCGCCAGCGTGGTGCTGGTCGGCCCCGAACAGGTCGAGTCCGCGGTCGCCGAGGCGCTGGCTGCTGGCATCGACCTCGTGGTCACGCCGACCGAGGGCGTTCCGCTGCACGATGCAGTGCGTATCCACGCCGCGGTCCGGGCGGCGGGCGCGGTCTGGGTGGGCGCCTCGACGCCCGGACTGGCGATCCCCGGCGAGGCCAAGCTCGGCTTCCTGCCGGATGTGTCGCTCGCGCCCGGGCCGGTGGGCATCGCGTCGAAGAGCGGCACGCTGTCCTACGAGGCGGGCTTCCGGCTGGTCCAGGCCGGGCTTGGCCAGTCCGCGTGGATCGGGGTCGGTGGCGACCCGGTGAAGGGGACGCGATTTGCCGATCTCGCGCCGTGGTTCGCCCGCCATGGCACGACCGAGGCGGTGCTGATCATCGGCGAGATCGGCGGCACCGAGGAGGAAGAGTTCGCACAGGCGCTGCAGGCGGTGGCGCTGGACAAGCCGGTGGTCGCGCTGGTGGCCGGCCGCACGGCACCCGTGGGCGTGAGCATGGGGCATGCCGGCGCGATCACCTGGGGCGCGCACGGGACCTGGGAGGCGAAGCGCGAGGCGCTCGAGCGCGCCGGCGTGAAAGTGTGCGCGAGTCTGCCCGAGGCGATCGACACGATCGCCGGCGCGTTGGGCCGGACGGTCGATCGGTAGCGTGGCGGTGTCGGGGCGGTCGCCCGCGGGGGCGACACGCGGGAGCGGTGGCGAGTCGACGCCGCGAGGCAACGGGGGAGGTGGCGAATGGACTTCAGGCTGAACGACGAGCAGCGGGCGCTGGTCGATGCGGTGGCGCAGGTGCGGCGCGACGTGCTCGAGCCCAATGCGATGAAGTGGCTGGACGGCACCTGGCCGGCGGAAAACCTGAAGGCCCTCGCCGCGATCGGCGTGATGGGCATGGCCGTCCCCGAAGAGTACGGGGGGTCGGGCATGGGCATCTTCGAGACTGCGCTCGCGCTCGAGGAGATCGGCAAGGCCTGCTACGTGACCGCGATGGCGGTGCTGGGTGAGGTCGGCACGCAGACGCGCATCCTCTCCACCTACGCGCCCGAGTCGGTGAAGCGGGCGGTGCTGCCGCGCGTGGCCAGCGGCGAGGCGATCCTCGCGATCTGCATGACCGAGCCCGATGCCGGCACCGACGTGGCGAACTACCGTACGAACACCCGCATCGACGGCGAGCGGGTGGTGATCAACGGCACCAAGACGCTGATCAGTCGCGCCGACATCGCCGACATGCTGGTGGTGTTCACCCGCGTCGATGGCGTGCCGGGTGGCGCCGGCATCGGCTGCGTGCTGGTGGAGAAGGGCGCCCCGGGCCTGCGCGCGGAGGCGAAGTACCACACGATGGGCGGCGAATACCTGTGCGAGGTGGTGTTCGAGGACTGCGTGCAGCCGCGCGAGAACCTGGTGATCACGGATCACGGGATCAAGCGGCTGATGAGTGCGTTCAACACCCAGCGCATCCTCAATCCGGCGATCTGCCTGGGGCTGGCCGAGGGCGCGCTCGAGCATGCGGTGCGCTACCTGCGCGATCGCTCCGCGTTCGGTCGTCCGATTGGCGAATTCCAGGGGATGCGCTGGAAGGTGGCCGACATGTTCGTCGACGTCGAGGCAGCGCGCAGCCTCCTCTGGCGAGCCGCGCACTCCGGCGACGACTTCCCCGATCCCACGCTCGCGGCCGCCGCGAAGATCTACTGCAACCAGATGGGCATCCGCGTCACCAGCGAGGCGATCCAGGTCCACGGGGGCTACGGGTTCACCGACGAGTTCGCGGTGTCGCGGTTCTTCCGCGGCGTGCGCTACGGCAGCCTTGGTGGGGGTACCACCGAGACGCTTCGCAACCTGGTCGCGCGCCGGCTGGTCGACGAGATGGATCTCGCCACCGGGCTCGCGGGACTGGGCATGTTCTGACATTCACGGCAACGCACGGAGGCTGGCGATGGAACTGGGACTCGAAGGCAAGGTGGCGATCGTCACCGGGGGCAGCGAAGGCATCGGGCGCGCGACCGCGCTGCGTTTCGCGAAGGAAGGGGCAAGGGTGGCGATCTGCGCGCGGCGCATCGAACCGCTGGAGGCGGTCGCGCGCGAGATCCGCGAGGCGGGCGGGCAGGTGCTCGCGCGCAGCGTGGACGTGATGCAGGCCGAGCCACTGAAGGCGTTTGTCGACGAGGTGGCGGCGCACTTCGGCCGGCTCGACATCCTGGTCAACAACGCGGGCACCTCGATCGCGCGTCATGTCGATGACGTGGACGATGAAACCTGGCATCTCGATATCGAACTCAAGCTGATGGGCGCGATCCGGGCGTGCCGCGCGGCCGTTCCCCACCTGCGCCGGCAGGGGGGCGGTCGCATCCTGAACATCACGACCATCGCCGGCAAGCAACCCCGCCCGGCCTCCACCCCGACCTCGGTCACGCGGGCCGCAGGCCTCGCGCTCACCAAGGCGATGTCCAAGGACTACGCGAAGGACAATATCCTCGTGAATACCGTCTGCATCGGGCTGATCAAGAGCGGACAGCACGAACGTCGCGCCGATGCCGCAGGCATCGACCGCGAGTCGTACTACGCCGATCGCGCAAAGGCTGCCGGCGTGCCGCTGGGCCGCTTCGGCGAGGCGAGCGAGGCGGCCAACGTCATCGTGTTCCTGTGCTCGGGCGCAGCGAGCTACGTCACCGGCAGCAGCGTCAACCTCGACGGGGGCACGTCGGGCGCCGTATGAGCATCCTGACGGACTGCGCGGGCGAGGGGGCGCCGCCGGCTTCGCCGTCGCGACCGTTCGTCCGGGAAGCGCGCCCGGGGATTGCCACAGCGTGGCGATCGTCGTTTAATCAGAAGGCCAGCCGGGCTCGGTGACCGCGTGGCGGCCATGCCGGCACGCGTCGCTGTGCCGGGGCAACGCTGCCAGGCCATCGCGAGCCGCGCAACCCCGCCTGGCCTGATGCCGTGTCGAAGGATGCCGCCTTGCCGTGCCATGAGTGAAGCGCCGCTGCCCCAGTTGTTCGATCCCGACGAGATCGACCGTCGCATCCCGTTCGATCCGACGGTCGACGAACGGCCCCGGGACGCCCCGAAGATCGATCCGGATCCGCGGCATGTGCTCGAACGCCAGTTCCCGCATATCGTCAATCAGGTTGTCATGCTCTGGAACCGCCGCGAGTGCGCCGACTATCTCCGCTCGCTGCTGGTGACCGACCAGGGAGAGTCCCGCAAGGGGTTTCCGCTCGAACTCATCGATGACCTGCTGCTGCTCGACGCGATCCACGGCGCGCGGTTCCCGTCGACGCCGCCGCCCAGCCGACCGGCCGTCGCGCCGCGCCGTCGCTGAGCGTCAGCAGCGGGCGAGCAGGAGCGGCACCTCCATCTCCTCGGCGGTGGTGCCTCCGTGCACGCCGATCAGCCGGTGCCGGCGTTCGCCAGGCAGCCAGTCCTTGAGCGTCCAGCCCGGCGCCATCATCAAGGTGAGGTCCCCGATCCGCGCACGGAAGCCGGGATGTTCACGTCCGAGCGCCGGCCCGAACCAGCCCTCGCTGACCAGCTGGGCGCTGGGCACCGGCTGCACCGCGTCACCGAACTCCCCGACGAGCGCGCGGGCAAAGGCCTCGGACTGGCCCGGCCTCACGTACGCGTAGGCGAGCCGGCGCTCGCCGCAGAGCGGTCGGGCAAGCATCGCCGCGATCCCGGGATGGCGATCCAGCTCGAGGTTGCGCTCCGCGGGTGCCTCGATGAAGCCGTGGTCGGCGGTCACCAGTACCGCCGTATCGGTGCCGCGCAGGCGTTCCAGCATCCTCGTGTAGCCCTGATCGACCCGCCACAGTTCAGCCTCGACCTCGAGGCTGTCCGGGCCGCAGTCGTGGCTGATGGAATCGATCTCCGGGTAGTACGCGTAGATGAAGCGTCGATCCGCCCCGGGCGCGCTGGACGCTTCGACGATCCGGTCGAAGAACTGCTCGCGGGTCTGCCACGGATAGCGCAGCGCGGTGCCGCTGTGCGCGAGGTTGTAGTCCGAGTCGATGATCCAGCGGGGGGACACGCTGGCGCAGGTAGCCGCCAGCCGGGAGGCGAGCGGCTCGGGTTCGCGGAACAGGCGCAACGGGTTCACGCCGCACTCGCGCAGCAGGCGTCCGTCGCCGCGCGTGCGGCAGGGCAGGATGCTCACCACGGCACCGATCTCGTCGAGCCACAGGTGCCAGCCGGTGAGGCCGTGCTCGCGCGGCGAGGCTCCGGTCAGGAACGTGGTGATCGCGGTGGCCGTCGTGGACGGAAACACCGAGGTCAGGCTGCCGATGCGATCGGCTGCGAGGCGGGTAGTGGCGCCCCGCCGAGACAGGTAGCGATCGCCCAGGCCGTCGAGCACGAGCAGCACCACGGTGCGCGCGCCGCGCAGCGCGTCCGCGGGCAGCAGGCCGAGCGGCGCGTGCGCGGGTGGACGACTG
>JBIPNU010000145.1:0-6172 GCA_044370615.1 Burkholderiales bacterium | reverse complement strand
AAGCACCACTACCGCGTGATCGATTTCCGTCGCAACAAGGACGGCATCGAGGCGCGGGTGGAGCGGCTCGAATACGACCCCAACCGCAGCGCCAACATTGCCCTGCTGTGCTACGCCGACGGCGAGCGCCGCTACGTGATCGCCCCCAAGGGCGTGACCGTCGGCACGCGCCTGATGAGCGGCTCCGAGGCTCCGATCCGCCCCGGCAACACGCTGCCGATCCGCAACATCCCGGTGGGCACCACCATCCACTGCATCGAGATGCAGCCGGGCAAGGGCGCCCAGATCGCCCGCTCGGCCGGCGCCTCGGTGCAGCTGCTGGCCCGCGAGAGCACCTACGCCCAGCTGCGACTGCGCTCGGGCGAGATCCGCAAGGTGCACGTGGACTGCCGCGCCACCATCGGCGAGGTGGGCAACGAGGAGCACAACCTGCGCTCGATCGGCAAGGCGGGCGCGACCCGCTGGCGCGGCGTGCGTCCGACGGTTCGTGGCGTCGCGATGAACCCGATCGACCACCCGCACGGTGGCGGCGAGGGCAAGACCGCCGCGGGTCGCCATCCGGTGAGCCCGTGGGGCCAGCTCACCAAGGGCTACAAGACCCGCAAGATCAAGCGCACCAGCAGCATGATCGTGCGCCGTCGCAACTCGACCAAGGGGTAACCCGGCATGGCACGTTCGATCAAGAAGGGACCCTTCGTCGACTATCACCTGACCGAAAAGGTGGAGAAGGCTCGGGCGACCAACGACAAGCGCCCGATCAAGACCTGGTCGCGTCGCTCCACCATCCTTCCGGACTTCGTCGGCCTGACGATCGCCGTCCACAACGGGCGCCAGCACGTGCCCGTGTTCGTGTCGGAGAACATGGTCGGCCACAAGCTCGGCGAGTTCGCGGCCACCCGCACCTTCAAGGGCCACTCCGGCGACCGCAAGGCCGCCAAGGGTGGCAGGTAAGGAGACCCAGATGCAGACCCGAGCCACACTGCGCGGCGTCCGCCTGTCGGCCCAGAAGGGCCGGCTGGTGGCCGACCAGATCCGCGGCCTGCCGGTCGAGCGCGCGCTGAACATCCTCGCGTTCAGCCCGAAGAAGGGCGCGGCCATCATCAAGAAGGTGCTGGAGTCGGCGATCGCCAACGCCGAGCACAACGACGCAGCCGACATCGACGAGCTGAAGGTCACCCTCGCACACGTCGAGCAGGGCGCAAGCCTCAAGCGCTTCATGCCGCGCGCGAAGGGTCGCGCCTCCGGCATCACCAAGCCCACCTGCCACATCTACCTCGCGGTCGGTGACGGCAAGGGCGACGGCAAGTAACCCGGAAGGAACGCAACCATGGGACAGAAGATCCACCCGACAGGCTTCCGGCTCGCCGTCCAGCGCAACTGGACCTCGCGCTGGTACGCGAATCACCGCAACTTCGCCGGCATGCTCGCCGAGGACGTGAAGGTTCGCGAATTCCTGCGCAAGAAGCTCTCTCACGCGGCGGTCGGCCGCGTGATCATCGAGCGGCCGGCGCGCGACGCGAAGATCACGATCCACAGCGCCCGCCCGGGCGTCGTGATCGGCAAGAAGGGCGAGGACATCGAGGCGCTGCGCGCGGCGCTGCGCCGCCTGATGGGCGTGCAGAACGTGCACGTGAACATCGAGGAGATCCGCAAGCCGGAGATCGACGCCCAGCTGATCGCCGATTCGATCGCCTCCCAGCTCGAGAAGCGGATCATGTTCCGCCGCGCGATGAAGCGCGCGATGCAGAACGCGATGCGCCTGGGCGCGCAGGGCGTGAAGATCATGAGTTCGGGTCGCCTGAACGGCGCCGAGATCGCGCGGCGGGAGTGGTATCGCGAGGGGCGCGTGCCCCTGCACACCCTGCGCGCCAACATCGAGTACGGCGTATCCGAAGCCAAGACCACCTACGGCGTCATCGGTCTGAAGGTGTGGGTGTACAAGGGCGAGGTGCTGGGGCGCGGCGAGGTGGCGGCCGAGCCGGCCTCGGCGCCCGCCCCCGAGGCCGAACGCAAGCCGCGCAAGTCCGGAGCGAGAAATGCTGCAGCCAGCTAGAACCAAGTACCGTAAGCAGCAAAAGGGCCGCAACCGCGGCATTGCCACCCGCGGCAACAAGGTGAGCTTCGGCGAGTTCGGCCTGAAGTCTCTCGATCGTGGTCGTCTGACCGCCCGCCAGATCGAGGCGGCGCGCCGGGCAATGACCCGTCACATCAAGCGTGGTGGCCGGATCTGGATCCGCATCTTCCCGGACAAGCCGATCTCCCAGAAGCCGGCCGAAGTCCGCATGGGTAACGGCAAGGGCAACCCGGAGTACTTCGTGGCCGAGATCCAGCCCGGCAAGATGCTCTACGAGATGGACGGGGTGGACGAGGCCCTGGCGCGCGAGGCCTTCCGCCTCGCGTCCGCGAAACTGCCGCTGCGCACGACTTTCGTCGTGCGGCAGGTGGGAGGCTGACCATGAAGGCAAAGGAACTGCGTCAACGCACCCCGGAGGAGCTGGGCGAGGAAGTCAAGAGCCTGCTCCGGGCCCAGTTCAACCTGCGCATGCAGCACGCGACGCAGCAGCTCGCGAAGACCAGCGAACTGCGCAAGGTCCGGCGCGACATCGCGCGCGCGCGCACCGTCGCGGGCGAAGTCGCCCGTGCCGCGGCCAAGGCCGGCAAGGCCTGATCCAGCACGAGGGCAGCACCATGAGCGAAGCACAGGCAAGCGCCGGACGCGTCCTGACCGGACGGGTGGTGAGCGACAAGATGGACAAGACCGTGACCGTGCTGGTCGAGCGGAAGGTGAAACACCCGCTCTACGGCAAGGTGATGGTGCGTTCGAAGAAGTACCACGCGCACGACGAGACCAACGAATTCCACGAGGGCGATCTCGTGGAGATCTGCGAGACCCGTCCGCTGTCGCGCACCAAGGCGTGGCGGGTGTCGCGCCTGATCGAGAAGGCGCGCACCGCCTGACCTCGGGCAGGGCGCAGGGCGCTTGCCCTGCGCGGGCAAGTCTGTTAACGTATTGCGTTTCCCGATCTGGCGGCTGCGTGTTGCGCAGCGAAGCCCGGATCGCGGATCCGGCGGCACGGGGCGTGAAGCACGCCGCGTGGGCCGTCGGGAGGCACTCCCCGGCGACGGGGTCCAAGACTGACCGCGAGCGAACCGTCCGGCCTGACCGGCACGCCGCGGGAGAAGTTGGAAACGCAGTGGAAGTCATTCAACGGTCGGCGCCGCGAGTGTCTCGCGCGCCTGCCCGTCGCGGTCGGACAGGAGAAGACGATGATCCAGATGCAGTCGGTGCTCGATGTGGCCGACAACACCGGTGCACGGTCGGTGATGTGCATCAAGGTGCTGGGCGGTTCCAAGCGGCGCTATGCCGGCATCGGCGATGTGATCAAGGTGAGCATCAAGGATGCCGCGCCGCGTGGACGCGTGAAGAAAGGCGAGGTCTACAGCGCGGTCGTCGTGCGTACCGCCCACGGCGTGCGCCGGCCTGATGGCTCGCGGGTGCGCTTCGACGCCAATGCCGCGGTGCTGCTCAACGCCAAGCTCGAGCCGATCGGCACCCGCATCTTCGGGCCGGTCACCCGCGAACTGCGTACCGAGCGCTTCATGAAGATCGTGTCGCTCGCGCCGGAAGTCATCTGACGGCGCGGCAACGGGAGAGTCGGCGATGAAGAAGGTCAAGAAGGGCGATCAGGTTGTCGTGCTCGCGGGGCGTGACCGTGGCAAGCGCGGCGCGGTGCTGCGCGTGCTCGATACCCAGGTGGTGGTCGAGGGGATCAACCGGGTGAAGAAGCACCAGAAGCCCAACCCCATGCGCGGCACCACGGGCGGGATCGTCGAGAAGGAGATGCCGATCGACGCGTCCAACGTCGCGGTATGGAATCCGGCCACCCAGAAGGCCGACCGCGTCGGGTTCCGGGTGCTGGAGGACGGACGCAAGGTCCGCTTCTTCAAGTCCAACGGGGAACTGGTCAGCGCCTGAGGCGAGGACGGGCAGCCGCCAACCGCGGCCCCCGAGTTGACAAGGCCACGGTCGGCAATCGTGGCGCCAAGAGACGAGAGGTTTCGAAGACATGTCCCGGCTGCAGCAGCACTACCGCGAGAAGGTGGTCCCCGAACTGTCGGCGAAGTTCGGCTACAGCACCACCATGCAGGTGCCCCGCATCGAGAAGATCACCCTGAACATGGGGGTGGGCGAGGCGGTTGCCGACAAGAAGGTGCTCGAGAACGCGATGGCCGACATGCAGAAGATCGCGGGCCAGAAACCGGTGTCGACCAAGTCGCGCAAGTCGATCGCCGGCTTCAAGATCCGCAAGGGCTACCCGGTGGGTTGCATGGTGACCCTGCGTGGTACCCGCATGTACGAGTTCCTCGATCGCCTGGTGTCGATCGCCATGCCGCGGATCCGCGACTTCCGGGGCATTTCGGGTCGCGCCTTCGACGGTCGCGGCAACTACAACATGGGCGTGCGCGAACAGATCATCTTCCCCGAGATCGACTACGACAAGGTCGACGCGCTGCGCGGGATGAACATCACCATCACCACCACCGCGCGTTCCGACGAGGAGGCGCGCGCGCTGCTGGTTGCCTTCAACTTTCCGTTCCGGAACTGAGGACCACGAGATGGCCAAGCTGTCCCTGATCAACCGCGAGGAGAAGCGGCGCGCGACGGTGGCGAAGTTCTCCGCCAAGCGCAAGTCCTTGATGGCGGCCGCGCGCGATCCGCAGGCCTCCGACGAGGACCGCGACGCGGCGCGCGCGAAGCTGCAGCAGTTGCCGCGCAACGCCTCCCCCACGCGCCTGCGCAATCGCTGCAACCTCACCGGTCGTCCGCGCGGGGTCTATCGCAAGTTCGGTCTCGGGCGCAACAAGCTGCGCGAGATTGCCATGCGCGGGGAAATCCCGGGCGTGACCAAGGCAAGCTGGTAGGAGTCAAGGCATGAGCATGAGTGATCCGATCGCCGACATGCTGACGCGCATCCGCAATGCGCAGATGTCGGAGAAGACCTCCGTCGAGATGCCCTCGAGCAAGCTCAAGGTCGCCATCGCCAAGGTGCTGAAGCAGGAAGGCTACATCGACGACTTCAGCGTCGCCCCCAACGACGGGAAGCCGCTGCTGGCCATCGCCCTGCGCTACTACGCGGGCTCGCCGGTCATCGAGAAGATCGAGCGGGTGAGCCGTCCCGGCCTGCGCGTCTACCGAGGCACGAACGAGTTGCCGCGGGTGATGAACGACCTGGGCGTGGCCATCGTGTCGACCTCCCGCGGCGTGATGACCGACCGCCAGGCCCGCCAGCAGGGCATCGGTGGCGAGGTCCTGTGCGTCGTTCACTGACCGGCGCAACGTAGAACACCCGGAGCAGCCAAATGTCCCGTATCGGCAAATCCCCGATTCCGGTCCCCGCGGGCGTCGAAGTGACGATCGCGCCGGAGTCGATCAGAGTGAAGGGCCCGCTGGGCACCGCCGCGCAGGCGGTCACCGGCGGCGTGAGCGTCGTGCGTGAAGGCGACCAGTTGCACGTCAAGGTGGTCGACGAGACCCGCCAGGCGCGCGCGATGTCCGGCACGCTTCGCGCGCTGCTGGCCAACATGGTCACCGGCGTCACTCGCGGCTTCGAGCGCAAGCTCCAGCTCGTGGGCGTGGGCTACCGGGCGCAGGCGCAGGGCGACAAGCTCAACCTCACGCTGGGCTTCTCGCACCCGGTCGTCCACCAGATGCCTGCCGGCATCCAGGTCGTGACGCCCACCCAGACCGAGATCCTCATCAAGGGGATCGACAAGCAGGTGGTCGGTCAGGTCGCCGCCGAAGTCCGCAGCTATCGTCCGCCGGAGCCCTACAAGGGCAAGGGCGTGCGCTACTCGGACGAGGTCGTCGTCATCAAGGAAACCAAGAAGAAGTAACAGGGGCTGCCGACATGTCCGACCGCAAGATCGCCCGCGAGCGCCGCGCTCGCCAGACCCGCCGGAAGGTGGCACTGGTGCGCGCCGTGCGGCTCTCGGTCTACCGCTCCAACAACCACATCTACGCCCAGGTCATCGCGGCCACGGGTGATCGCGTGCTCGCCAGCGCCTCGACGCTGGACGAGGCGGTGCGCGCCGCCCAGCCCAGGACCTCGACGGTCGCGGCGGCCAGTCTGGTCGGGCGCGCGATCGCCGAGAAAGCGCGCCAGATCGGCAT
>JBIPNU010000144.1:0-6178 GCA_044370615.1 Burkholderiales bacterium | reverse complement strand
GCTCGGTTTCCAGGTCACCGGGTTCGGCTGCATGACCTGCATGGGCAATTCGGGCCCGCTGGCTGCGCCAGTTCGCGAGGCGATCGAGGGCGCGGGGCTTGCGACCGTTGCCGTGCTGTCGGGCAACCGCAACTTCGACGCCCGCATCCACCCGGACGTGCGCGCGAACTTTCTCGCGTCGCCTCCGCTGGTGGTGGCCTGCGCCATCGCCGGCACGGTGACGCGCGACCTGACACGCGAGCCACTGGGGACCGATCCGCAGGGACAGCCGGTATTCCTGCGCGACATCTGGCCCGACGCAGACGAGGTGCGCGCGCTGCTCGCCGCCACGCTCGAGCCGGGCATGTTCACCGAGCGATACCGGACGATCCTCGAAGGCTCGCCGGACTGGCAGGCGCTGGCGGCGCCGGATACCCCCCGCCATGCCTGGCGTGCCGGCAGCGACTTCATCATCCGGCCGCCTTTCTTCGAAGACATCCCCCGCGAAGCGCCGCCGGTGCGCCCGCTGCGCGCCGCGCGCGTGCTGCTGATGCTGGGCGATCGGGTGACCACCGACCACATCTCGCCGATCGGGGCGATCCCCGCGAAGAGCCCTGCGGGCGAGTACCTTCAGTCGATCGGGGTCGCGCCGAAGGACTTCGTGAACTATGCCGCTCGTCGCCTGAACCACGAGGTGATGGTGCGCGGCACCTTCGCCAACCTGCGGCTGCGCAACGAGCTGACGCCGGGAGTGGAGGGGTCCTCGACCCTGCACCTGCCTTCTGGCGAACCGATGTCGGTGCACGCGGCAGCCGTGCGCTATCGGGCCGAGGGCGTGCCGCTGGTGGTGGTGGCGGGGCGGGAGTACGGGGCGGGCTCGTCGCGCGACTGGGCGGCCAAGGGCACGGCGCTGCTGGGCGTTCGCGCGGTGATCGCCGAGTCGTTCGAGCGCATCCACCGCTCGAACCTGCTGGGCATGGGGGTGCTTCCGCTGCAGTGGCCGCCCGGCACCACGCGCAGGACACTGGCGCTGACTGGTCGCGAGACCTTCGACATCGATGTTGCTGCGGCCGTGCGGGAGCCGCGTGCCGCGGTGGCCTGCAGCCTCGTGCGCGAGGACGGTACCCGCCTGGCGCTCACGCTGGCCTCGCGGCTGGACACCCGGCTCGAGGTCGACTATTTCCGGCACGGCGGCATCGTGCAGCATGTGCTGCGCAAGTTCCTGGAGGACAGCCCCCGATGAAGCGATACGCCGCAGTCATTCCCGCGTTCCTGCTGATGGCCGCGACGCCGAGCCCGGCGCAGGACTACCCCCACAAGTCGATCCTGTTCATGGTGCCGCAGGCCGCAGGCGGGTCGACCGACACGCTCGCGCGGCTGATCGGCCAGCGGCTGGGCGATGCGCTGGGCGTGACGGTGACGGTTGAAAACCGCCCCGGCGCGAACGGCATCATCGGCACCGAGGCCGCGCTCAAGGCCGCCCCCAACGGCGCCACGCTGGTAGTGAGCGGCACGGGCATCATGGCGATCAACCCCTCGCTGTACCCGAAGCTCTCGTACGACCCGGTGCGACAGTTCGCGCCGGTGGCCAACTTCGGCTACTCGACCAGCGTGCTGGTCGCGCACCCGTCGCTGCCGGTGAAGACGATCGCCGATGTGATCGCGCTGGGGAAGAAGAAACCGGGCGCGATCAAGTTCGCCTCGGCCGGGGTGGGAAGCACTCCGCACCTGTCCGCCGCGCTGTTCCAGCACATGTCCGGCGTGGATATCCTGCACGTACCGTACAAGGGCAGCACGCCCGGCGTGAGCGCGACGCTCACGGGGGAGACCGAGATCATGTTCACCGGCGTGGCCTCGGCGCTGTCGTTCATCAAGGCCGGACGCCTCCGCGCGATCTCCATCAATGGGCCGCGCCGCAGCCCCGCACTACCGACGGTGCCGACCGCGGGCGAGTCGGGACTGCCCGGGTTCGAGGCGGACTTCTGGATCGGGCTGTTCGCCCCGGCGGGCGTGCCGCGGCCGCTGATCACCCGGCTCAACGCCGAGGTCAACCGCATCCTCATGGCCGATGGCACGCGGGAGCGGCTGAGCGAGCTGGGCGTGGACCCTGTCCCCGGCACGCCGGAGCAGTTCGGAGAGCTGCTCGTGCGCGACATCGAGCGCTGGGCGAAGGCGGTGAAGGCGGCGGGGTTGAAAGGGGAGTAGGGTTGCTGGCGAAGTGTGCCCGTGATCTTCATCGCCTCGTTCGGCGGTCATGAGGATCGCGGCAAGCCTGGTCGGAATCCACGGGAAGGCAGCAACGAGGAGCGGGACGAGAGGTGCGCCAGCCGCGCATGCAGTCGCCCGCCCGAGAATGCCGGCCGGCCGGAGTCCGGCGATGCCGGTCACTCGGCCTTGATGTTGGCGATGCGTACCACCTCTGCGTAGCGCGCGAGATCGGCTGCGATCAATGCCCGGAATGCCTCGGGCGCCAGGTCGTCAGGCTCATAGCCTGCACCGCGGAGAAAGTCGCGTACCTGCGGCACCTGTACTGCCTGGCGAACCTCCGCGTTCAGCCGCCTGACCAGAGCCGTCGGGGCTTTCGCGGGGATGAAGAACCCCATCCACGAACCGACGGTCTGGAACCCGGTGATGCCGGATTCGGCGATGGTTGGAACCTCGGGCATGAACGACCATCGACTGGAGCCAGTGAAGGCAAGTGCGCGCAGGCGGCCGGCCTTGATGTGCTGGACAATCACTGCTGGCGGCGCGAACAGGACGTTGACCTCGTTGGCAAGCACGCCATTGATTGCAGGCGGCAATCCCTTGTAGGGCACATGGATCAGGCGCGCAGCAGCGCGGACATTGAACATCTCGCTGAGCAGGTGCTGCGTGTTTCCGATGCCGGGAGAACCGTAGGTCAGTGGCTTGCCCTTCTTCGACAGCGCGACCAGCTCGGCGACCGATTGCGCAGGTACCGCGGGGTTGACGACAAGCAGCGATCCTTCACCCATGCAGGCGTTGGCGACCGGGATGAAGTCTCGCAGCACGTCATACGGCGCTTTGGAATGAATGATCTGGTTGATGATCAGCGCCGGGGGGCTGAACAGCAGCGTGTAGCCGTCAGGGGCAGCCCGCGCGACCAGCTGTGCCGCGATTATTCCGTTTGCGCCGGAACGGTTGTCGATGACAACGGGCTTGCCAAGGCTCGTTTCGACCTGGTTGGATACCGCTCTGGCGAGGGCGTCTGGAGTGCCACCCGCCGGAAAGCCCAGCACCAGGCGCATCGGACGGCTCGGGAAGGTGTCGGACCCGCTCGCCGGGGCGATCAGGCCGAAGCTGCCGGCGATCGCCAGGACTGCCGCCGCGCGCGCGAGGGCGGTGGCTCTCGCGTCGGACGCGTCCGAACGAGGGCGGAGAACGGAGCCGATGCCTGGAACCACGCACGGACTGCGATACCGGTGGTGGCTGGAGTGATGTTCAAGAGCGCGGCTCGTGGACCGGAGCTCGTACGCCGCGCGGCGGACGGCACCGAGCAGGCTGCCGTGAGGGCCGTGGTAGCCGTCGGAAGTCGCCGAGGTGGAACCGCCGGCGCGTAGTGTCAGTGGGCTGCTCACCTTGTCTCCTCCGTACGTCGAATCCCGGCCGCCCTGTCTCAGTCGTCGACGACGACTCGACATGCGCTGTTGCGCGATCGGTCAGGGTATCAACACCAGCTTTCCGAGGACTTGTGCGGCATCGAGCGTCTCGTGAGCCTCACGCACCTCGTCCAGACGGAAGATCGTCGCGGCCGGGGGCACGATGGCGCCGGAGGCCACCAGGTCGATCGCCTGGATCATCAGGGAGCGCCGAAGCGCAGGTTCGTGATCGAGCTCGTGGATCGAGTAGCTGCGGATGGCCAGGCTGCGGCCGAGCAGCCTGCGCAGTTCGCCGAGCAGGTTCTTGTCCGGCAGGCCGCGCATGATGCCGTAGGACATCAGCGTGCCACGCGCAGCCAGCAGGTCAAGGCCATCGGTGAAACCGGGCCCGCCGATCGGGTCGAGCACCATGTCGACGCCTGTTCCACCGGTGAGTTCGTGGACGCGCGAGCGCACGTCTTCCATGCTGCGATCGATCATGTGCGACGCGCCTGCGGCGCGGGCGAAAGCGCACTTCCGGGCGTTGCTCGCCACGCCGATGGCGAGCATTCCGCGCGCGCGCGCGGTCTGGAGCAACGCCGTACCCACGCCACCGGCAGCGCCGTGAACGAGCACCGAGCGCGGGGCGACCGCCCCGGCCTCGAACAGCAGCGCCAGCGCGAGCTGGTAGTTTCCCAGCGCTACGGCATCGACGGCGCTGACCGATGCGGGCAGCGCGTACACGGCATCGGCGGGTACGCAGATTGCCTCCGCGTAGCAGCCTCCGCGCTGGGCCAGTTCCCGAGAACTCACCAGCACGCGATCTCCGAGCCGCGGGATCTCGACCCCGGGCCCGACCGCATCGATTACCCCCGCCAGTTCGTTGCCGGGGATGGCGGGCAGCGGCGGCATCCACGGATAGATGCCGCGCCGGACCATCACATCAGGCTTGCCGACACCGATCGCCTGTGCGCGCACACGAACCTCCCCAGGGGAAGGCCGGGGCTCGGGGATGCGTACCCGCTCGAGAGCCTGCGGTCCGCCGGGCACGCGGACCATGACTGCGCGCATCGTATCGGCGGGCAGGCTGCTGCCTGCCATCAGGCCCGACACTGCGCCTGCCCCAGGGCTGTCGCGCGAATCTGTCGCCACTTGATCTCCCCGATTGCCGGATGACGTCGCGGAATCCGTGACTCTACTCCAGCAGCGTGCGCCAGGTGACCAGCGGGCCGTTCCCGCGCAGAGCTGCCCGCAGCCCCGTCACGGGAGGCCCCGCCGCGCGAGGACCCGGCACGCGAGAATCCGCCGGGCGAGGGCCCCTTGCCGGAAGATCGACTGTGCGAGGACTTTCCGCGAGTAGACACCCACGCGCGACGATCCACCGCGGGAAGACCGCAAGGGACACTGTTCACGCACGCCAAGGGTGTACGGCGGATCTGGCGGCGGGTCAGCCGAGTTCTCCCGGGATGGCCGCCGCGAGAAAGTCGTAGGCACGACGGATCAGCGGGCTGGCGCGGATTTCTTGGTGAACCACCAGCCAGCAGGGCAGCGGGGTGATCCGCAGCTGCGGCAGTATCTGCACGACGCCGTTCAGATGCGCGACGCTGTACTGCGTGAGAAAGCCGATGCCGACGCCGGCTTCGACCAGCCTGGCATACGCCACCTGGTCGTCCGTGCGCACGGGAAACACGGTTCGGTCGACCGGCATGCCGAGCGACTGCATGCCGCGCAGGATGGTGTCGTCCCGATCGCCACCCAGCACGCGGTGCTGCAGGAGGTCCCGTGGGCTGCGCGGCGTTCCCCAGCGCGCCAGGTAGCGCTTGTGCGCACAGGCCTTGATCGCGATGTCGCCGAGCTTGCGGGCCACCAGCGCGTCCTGCGCCGGCCGAACCATGCGGACTGCGATATCGGCCTCGCGGCGCAGGAGGTTCGTGATCTGGTTGGAGGCCACCAGTTCGATGTGGATGTCCGGCTCCGTCTGCTGAAAGCGGTCGATCAGCGGGGGCATCAGGAACGCCGCAGTCGAGGTGCTGGTCGAGATTCGAACGGTGCCGGTGGTGACCCGTTGCGCGCCGGCGAGGGCGCGACTGACCCCTTCGGCACCCGCCTGCATCTGCCGGGCGGCATCGGCAATCTGGCGCGCGATGGTGGTGGGGACCACGCCGCGGCCGGTGCGCTCGAACAGAGGGACGCCGAGCTGCGCTTCGAGCTCGGTGATGTGGCGTGACAGCGTCGGCTGCTGCGCGCCGATCTGGCGCGCGGCCCGCATCACGGAGCCTGCATCGAGCACCGCGAGGAAGCTGCGCATCAGCGCCCAGTTGAACCGGGCAGGGTCGAGCGGGGTGGGAGGGGGCATGGAGCGCGTGCCGTGTCGAGGTATGCGGAAGTGTATCGCTGACGTTCGGAGATAACCACTATTCGAAAATTTCATGGCGCTCCACACTGCGCCCATCTCCCCAGCGACAGCCCGCGATGACGCGTACACGCCTTTCCGCTTACGACCTCGCCATCGGCCGCCATGGCCGAGCCGGCGGCATCGCTCCCGGGTGGGGAGATGCCGCTCCCGGCTTGCGCCGGGGCGCTTCGCGCCGCGTCCGCTCAGG
>JBIPNU010000143.1:0-6196 GCA_044370615.1 Burkholderiales bacterium | reverse complement strand
CGCCGCGGTCACCGGTCGATTCGTCGACGTGCGCACGCTCGCCTGAGGATTCCGCGATGGACAAGTTCAACCGACTCGATGGCCTGGTCGTGCCGCTCGATCGCGCCAACGTCGACACCGACGCGGTCATCCCCAAGCAGTTCCTGAAGGCGATCAACCGATCCGGCTTCGGACCCAACCTGTTCGACTCCTGGCGCTATCTCGACACCGGCGAGCCTGGCATGGACAACAGCCAGCGTCCGCTCAACGAGGACTTCATCCTCAACAAGACCCGCTACCAGGGCGCGCAGGTGCTGCTCGCCCGCGACAACTTCGGCTGCGGATCCTCGCGCGAACACGCGCCCTGGGCGCTGCTCGACTACGGCATCCGGGTGGTGATCGCGCCGTCCTTCGGCGACATCTTCTACAACAACAGCCTGAAGAACGGCCTGCTGCCGATACGCCTGCCCGCCGAGGCGATGGACCGGCTGTTCGAGCAGACCGTCGCGCAGGACGGCTACCGGCTGACGATCGACCTGGCCGACCAGTCGGTCACCACGCCCTCGGGGGAGCGGTTCGGCTTCGACATCGATCCGTTCAGCCGGCACTGCCTGCTCAACGGGCTCGACGAGATCGGCCTCACGCTCCAGCACGCCGACGCGATCCGCGCCTTCGAGGTGCGCCACCGCCAGGCGCAGCCCTGGCTGTTCCTCTGAACCTTCGCCGAGCGCCACGCCATGAGCCAGAAGAAGAAGATTGCCGTCCTGCCCGGAGACGGGATCGGGCCGGAGATCGTCGCCCAGGCGGTACGCGTGCTGCGCGCGCTGGACGCGCACGGCCTCTCGCTCGACCTCACCGAGGCGCCGGTGGGCGGTACCGCCTATGATCTCGCGGGCGACCCGCTGCCCGCGGCGACGCTCGCGCTCGCCCGCGAGGCCGACGCGATCCTGTTCGGCTCGGTCGGTGGCTGGCAGTGGGACCGCCTGCCGCGCGAGAAGCGTCCCGAACAGGCCATCCTCGGTCTGCGCAAGTCGCTCGGCCTGTTCGCCAACCTGCGCCCGGCCACCATCCACGCCGGGCTCGAGGCGGCCTCCACGCTGCGGCCCGAGGTGGTCGAGGGCATGGACGTGCTGATCATCCGCGAGCTCACCGGTGACATCTATTTCGGCCAGCCGCGCGGCCTGCGCACCACGGCCGACGGGCTGCGCCAGGGCTACGACACCATGCACTACGACGAATCCGAGATCCGGCGCATCGCGCAGGTCGGGTTCCGCTCCGCGATGAAGCGCCGACGCCGGCTGTGTTCGGTGGACAAGGCCAACGTGCTGGAGACCTCCCAGCTGTGGCGCGATGTGACCACCGAGGTGGCGCGCGACTACCCCGAGGTGGAACTCAGCCACATGTACGTCGACAACGCGGCGATGCAGTTGCTGCGCAACCCGCGCCAGTTCGATGTCATCGTCACCGGCAACCTGTTCGGCGACATCCTGTCCGACGAGGCCTCGATGCTCACCGGCTCGATCGGCATGCTGCCGTCGGCGTCGCTCGATGCCGCCGGCAAGGGACTGTACGAGCCCATCCACGGGTCGGCCCCGGACATCGCCGGCAAGGACGTGGCCAATCCGCTGGCCACCATCCTGTCCGCGGCGATGATGCTGCGCTACAGCCTCGATGCCGAGGCGCACGCGCGCCGCATCGAGGCGGCGGTGGCCGCGGTGCTCGCGCAGGGACTGCGTACCGCGGACATCGCCGAGAAGGGGCAGCCGGTGGTGGGCACGCGGGCAATGGGCGATGCGGTGGTGGCCGCGCTCGGCTAGGGCGGGCCCGGCCACGGCCATCCCGGCGGGGCGGTCGCGGACGGCAGAGGGGGCGGGAGAGGGGGCGGCCACGTGCGCGGCGCTCCCCGGCCGCCTCGGGGCGCGGGCTCGAGGGCGACGGGTGCGCGACGACGGCGCGCAGGGCGACGGGACGACCGGGTGATGGAACGCCGGTCATGGCAAGACGGGTCGACAGGGTGAAGGGGCCGGGACGATGAAACTGGGACTGGTGGGCTGGCGCGGCATGGTCGGGTCGGTGCTCGTGCAGCGGATGCTCGAGGAGGGCGATTTCGCCCACGCGCAGACCACGCTGTTCTCCACCAGCCAGGCCGGTCGCGCGGCGCCGGCGCTGCCCGGTGCACAACCGCTGCTCGCCGACGCCAACGACCTGAACGCGCTCGCGGCGATGGAGGTGGTGATCTCCTGCCAGGGTGGCGACTACACGAACGACGTGCATCCGCGGCTTCGGGCCGCGGGCTGGTCCGGGTACTGGATCGACGCGGCCTCGGCGCTGCGCATGAAGGATCACGCGGTGATCATCCTCGACCCGGTCAACCGCGAACTGATCGACCGGGCGCTCGCCTCGGGGGTGCGCGACTACATCGGCGGCAACTGCACGGTCAGCCTGATGCTGATGGCGCTGGGCGGCCTGTTCCGCGAGGGGCTGGTCGAGTGGGCGACCGCCATGACCTACCAGGCCGCCTCGGGCGCCGGTGCCCAGAACATGCGCGAGCTGCTCGCCCAGATGGGTGCGGCCCACGCATCGGTGCGCAGTCTGCTCGCCGACCCGGATTCGAACATCCTCGACATCGACCGCGCGGTCGCCGCCACGCTGCGCGGCCCCGAACTGCCGGTCGAGCACTTCGGGCACGCGCTGGCCGGCAGCCTCCTGCCCTGGATCGACAAGGACCTGGGCGACGGCCAGAGCCGCGAGGAGTGGAAGGGCATGGCCGAGTGCAACAGGATCCTCGGTCGCGAGGATCGGCCGGTCCCGGTCGATGGCGTCTGCGTGCGCGTGGGCGCGATGCGCTGCCACTCCCAGGCGCTGACGATCAGGCTCGCGCGCGACCTCCCGCTGCCGGAGATCGAACGCCTGCTCGCCGGGGCGAACGACTGGGTCGAGGTCGTGCCCAATCGTCGCGAGGAGTCGCTCGCCCGACTGACCCCGGCGGCGGTCACCGGCAGCCTGCGGGTGCCGGTGGGTCGGCTGCGCAAGCTGCCGATGGGCGGCGAGTATCTCGCCGCGTTCACGGTGGGCGACCAGTTGCTGTGGGGCGCGGCGGAGCCGCTGCGCCGGATGCTGCGCATTCTGGTCGAGCGAGCCGCCGCGGCGGGCGGAGCGTGACGGAATCCTCGTCCCCGACCGGCGACTGGCGGTATCCTCGGATGAGGGATGGTCTGAGGTTGCGACACTAACCCGCTGATGCTATTGTATAAAACTAATGCGACCTGAAGGGCGTACCGTGCTCGATACCCGATTGAATATCCTGCGCGCCGTCACCGTGGCCGGTTCGCTCGCGCTGATGCTGCTGGTCAGCGCAGTGGCGCAGGCCGCCGGACTCGGACGGATGACCGTGCTGTCCGCGCTTGGACAGCCGCTCAATGCGGAGATCGAGCTCAACGCGACGAAGGAAGAGCTGTCGACGATGCAGGCGCGCATCGCCAGCCCCGACGCGTACCGAAGGGCCAACCTCGAATTCACCGCGCTTGCCGCCTCCGTGCGGCTGGCAGTGGAAACCCGCGCCGACGGCGGGTTGGTACTGCGGGCGACCAGCGCTCGCCCGGTGAACGAGCCGTTCATCGAACTGCTGGTCGAGCTCACCTGGGCGAACGGTCGCCTGGTCCGCGAATACACCTCGCTGATCGACCCGCCCAGCGCGATTTCAGCCGTCACGCCGCCCGCGGCGGCGACACCCCCGGCTGCGCGCACCGTACCGGTGCCCGACACGCCCGCGCCGGCGGCCACGCCCGCGCCCGCGCCTGTGGCCGCACCGTCGGAAAAGCCGGCCCCCGCGCGCGCCGCGGCCAAGCCGCGCGCCGAACCTGCCCCGGCATCTCCGGCACCCGCCGCTGCCCCGGCAGCCGGTGCCGGGGAGACCTACACCGTCCGTCGTGGCGACACGCTCGGTCGCATCGCGGAGTCCTCTCGCGGGTCGGGCGTATCGCTCGAGCAGATGCTGGTCGCGATGGTGCGCGAGAACAAGGAGGCCTTCGACGCCGGCAACATGAACCGGTTGCGGACGGGCGCCGTCCTGCGCATCCCGGACGCAGCGAGTGCGGGTGCGATCGCCCAGGCCGACGCGGCGCGCGAGGTTCGTACCCAGGTGGCCGACTTCAACGCCTACCGCCAGCGGCTGGCGGGTGCCGTCGAGCAGGCCGCGCCAGCGTCCGAGGGCGGCCAGGGCGCCGCTTCCGGGCAGGTGTCCGCGCGGGTCCGGGATGCCGCGGCCCCGGCGAAGGGCGGGGATGTCCTGCAGGTCTCGAAAGGTGGCGCGCCCACTGCTGCGGGCCGCGAGGGCAAGGGTGCCGGCCCGGCGGCGAAGGCCGAGGACGACCAGGCCCGCGCGAACGCCTTGCGCGAGGCCAACGACCGCGTGGCCGCCCTCGAAAAGATGCTGAAGGAGACGCAGCAGCTGCTTGCGCTCCAGAGCAAGCAGCTTGCGGAACTGCAGAAGGGCACCGGCAAGGGCGAGCCGCCGAAGCCCGCGCCCGAGCCCGCCAAGGCGGCCGAACCGCCGAAGCCGGTGCCGGCTGCGCCCGTGACGCCCGAACCACCCAAGCCGGCTGATCCGCCCAAGCCCGCACCCGCCCCGGCGGCGGATCCCGCCAAGCCGGCCGAGCCGGCCAAGGCCGATGCGCCGCCTGCAGCGCCGGTGACCCCCGAGCCTCCCAAGCCTGCCGAGCCGCCCAAGCCGCGTCCGGCGCCGCCCCCGCCCCCGCCCCCGCCGCCGACGCTGATCGACCAGGTGTTCGGTTTCGTCCAGAACTTCATGCTGGAACTGGCCGGCGGTCTGGTGGCCGTGCTCGGAGGGATCTGGCTCGCGTTGCGCCGCCGCAAGGGTGGGCGGGCTGAGCCCGCCGCTGCAGCCGCCGCGGTGGCGGCTGCCCAGCCGGCGAAGCCGGCCGGACCGCGCCCCCCGGATTCAATGGTCAGCACCGTCCCGGGCCGCTCGGCCGAAGAACTCGCACAGGCACCGAGCGATGAAGAGGTCGATCCGCTCGCCGAGGCCGAGGTCTATCTCAGCTACGGGCGCGATGCCCAGGCGGAGGAAATCCTGCGCGAGGCGGTCGTACGCCAGCCGGGGCGCAACGAACTGCGCATGAAGCTGCTCGAGATCTACATGAAGCGGGTCGATCGCAGCGCCTTCGAGGAAATCGCGACCGAACTCTTCGCGGCCACTGGCGGTCAGGGCGCCGACTGGGTGAAGGCGGCCGAAATGGGCGCGATGATCGACCCGGACAATCCGCTCTACGCGGCCGGTCGGGCCAGCGTGCAGCGTTCGGGCGCGATGGACGCCACGGTCGCCACGATGGCCGGTGCAGCCACCCTCGCCGGGGCGGCCGCAGCCGCGGCGGCCCCGCGTTCCGAAGACCGGACCGAGGGGTTCGATCCGCAACGCACACAGGTGATGGCTCCGTCCGCCGCGCCCGGCACGACCAACTACGCCGGTGCCGCCCGGCCGCCCCTGGCGCCCGAGCCCGCGCCATCGGCCAGCGACTTCGACAGCACCATGCTCGCGCTCGATTCGCCCCAGGGCGGGAATGCCGGCGACATGGATTTCACCCTCGATTTCGATGCCCCCGGAGCCAGCGGCGACGGGCCCCCGCCGACCCTGCCCGACCTCGCGCTCGACCTCGGCGGATCGCTGCCGCAGGCCGACATCGATATCGACCCTGCGCACACCCGGCCGCTGGGCGCCCTGGGTGGCGACGTGGTCGATCCGATGGCGCCCGGGATCGATCTCTCGGCGACCAATGTCTTCCTCGACGCGGGTACCGCTACCGGCAGTTCGATCGAGTTCCAGCTCGACGACGGGCAGGGTTCAGGTCCGGATACCGGCGCGGTGTCCGCCAGCCTCGAGGCCACGAACATCCTTCAGAGCCCGGGCGAGCTCGTGTCCTTCGACATGACCAACCCTGCCGGCCTGCCGGCCAACTGGCAGGACAGCACGCTGCCGCGGGTCGACCTCAACCTCGGCGACGCCGGGGGCGCGGGCGAGCGCGACGAGCGCTGGAACGACGTCAACACCAAGTACGACCTCGCCAAGGCGTACGAGGAGATGGGCGACAAGGACGGGGCACGCGAGATCCTGCGCGAGGTCATCGCGGAGGGCGACGCGCAGCAGCGCGCCGACGCAGAGGCGATGCTGGCCCGGCTGGGCTGATCCGGCGCCGCGGGC
>JBIPNU010000297.1:0-4211 GCA_044370615.1 Burkholderiales bacterium | reverse complement strand
CACGCGCTCGCCGCCATGGGTGCGCAACTCGCGCGTGACCGGCCGGCTCGGCCCGAAGGTGGGGATGTAGGCCGAGTGCTTGCCCGCGCCGCCGACCACGATGACGTGCACGCCGTCCTCGCGCTTGATCACCGGTATCGGGCGATCGAGCTGGTCGGGCGAGAGGTCGGGAACATAGGGGGCGAACTGGGTGTAGCGACGTCGCCGGTTGTCCGGCGAGAACGCGCCCAGCCGCACCCGCGCATGCTCGAACAGGTAGCGCTTGACGTCGGCCTTGCTGTAGCCATCGCGCGCGATCGTGGCCGCGTGCTCCGGCCCGATCACCACCAGCGGCTCGCCCGCGTAGTAGACGTTGTTCGCCCCGGTCTGCGCGATGGTGCCCGCGATCATCTGCAGCAGCCCCTCGCCGCCGAGGCTCTCGTGGTCGTTGACGTTGTGCGGCGGCTCGGCGCCGTACACCGTGACCGTGGTCGAATCGGCGGCGAACCCGAGTTCCACCGACAGCGGCTGCCAGGGGTTGGCGGCCTCGTTCTCGGCGACGCAGTAGGTGTACTTCGCCGGCGAACCGTAGGTCGACATGTCGCCGGCCGCGGGAATCGCGCCGCCGACGTTCCACATCGCCATGCGTACCGCGCGACCGATGGTGGCGTTGGCGCGATTGCCCGGCCCGAACGCGTTGTGCCCGGCGTTCATGCCGATCTCGCGCGCCACCGGGCCGTTCACCACCACCAGCGTCGAGCAGGAGTGGGTGGTCGCCTGCACGCCATAGAGGTTGAACGGCTCCTCGCACAGCGCCTCGACGGCGAGCATCACCAGCGGGAAATACTCGGGACGGCAGCCCGCCATCACGGCGTTGGCCGCCAGTCGCAGCGGCGTGGCCTCGCCGTAGCGGGGCGGTACCTTGCCCACGGGTTCGTCGACCGGACGGTCGCACCAGCGGAGCATCTCGCGGACCCGCTCGGCGGTGGGCGCGACCACCGGCAGGCCATCGCTCCAGTTGCGCTCGAGCACGAACCGGGCGAGCGCCTCCGGATCGTCGTCGACCTCCAGTCCGACGCCCGGCATCGCGCGAATCGAGTCGACGCTGATCATTTGAGGTTGGCCTTGATGAGTTCGATGAATGCCGGCGAGGCGACGTCGGCCCGCGCGCGCACCTCGTCGATCGAGATGCCACCCAGCGGATGGGGAATCTCGATCAGGGGCAGTTCAGGCACGCCGAAGATGCGCGCCTGGGTCTCCCCCAGCTTGCGGAACGGGCCCGAGTAGATGACCGCGGTCACGAGTCCCCGCTTCCGAAGCTGCGCCATGTCGTGGACACTCCACGACGTGCAGGAACCTCAGTCGGCCATTGCGCTGACGACGAAGTCCGCCTCGGCCTCGATCTGGTCGAGCATCGGTTTCGGTGCAGGCGTGCTCGGGTTGGCCTTGCGCAGCGAGGTGACCGACGCCACCGGCAGTTCGCGCCGGACGTTCTCGATGATCATCGCCAGCAGGTGGTCGGCGTTGCTCTTCGAGTTGTCGAGAATCGCCAGCCGTACCGCCCCGGTCGCGCTGCGCTGCTCGCCCGCCGCGGCGCCCTGCTCGACCGGTGCCTCGGGGGACACCAGGAACACCTTGCCCATCGTCTGCCTCCTCGTCCGCGACATGGAAACGCTCGCATTCTAGGCGCAACCGGCAGCGCCTGCCGAGCGGGACGGTTGACAGCACGCGAGGGCGCGCAGTATGTCTGACGGGACGGCTGCACGCGGGGAGGGCACAGGGCCATGGCACGAGCGGCATCCCGCCGATGAGCGGCGACCTCAACCAGGGATTCCGGGGCGGCGGGCGCTCGGTCGAATTTCTCGACGAAGTGAACGCAGCCTCGCTCGTGATGCTGGTCGACACCGGCATCCTGCCGCGCGAGGTCGGCGTGCGCATCGCGCGCGCGGTGTCCGAGCTGCGCGCGCGCGATCTTGCCGCACCTGCGCGCACCACCGCCGATTACCTCGATTACGAGCCGCGCCTGCTCGAGATCGGTGGCGCCGAAGCCTCGCGGCTGCACACCGGCCGCAGCCGCCAGGACCTCGCCTCCACCCTCGCCCGGATGAACCTGCGCGATGCGCTGCTGCGCGCGCTCGAGGCGGTGTGCGCCGCGCGCGAGGCGCTGGTCGCCACCGCGGCCAGCCACGAGCAGACCCTCGTTCCCACCTACACCCACGGGGTACAGGCACAGCCCACGACCTTTGCGCATTACCTGCTCGCGGTGTGCGCGATGCTCGGACGCAGCGGCGAGCGGCTTCGGGAGGCGTGGGCACGGGTCAACGCCTGCCCGCTGGGGACCGGGGCGCTGGCCACGTCGAGTTTTCCACTGGACCGAGAAAGGCTCGCCGACCTGCTGGGATTCGAAGGCCTGGTCGAGAACGCCTATGACGCGAACCAGTTCGCGAGCGTCGACTGCGCGATGGAGGTCGCCTGCGCACTGCAGATCGTCGCAGTGCAGGCAGGACAGTTCGCGCAGGACATGCACGCGCCCTACGCGCACCCTCGTCCCTGGCTGCTGCTGCGCACCGGCGAGCTCACCGGGGTCAGCAGCATCATGCCGCAGAAGCGCAACCCGGCCGCCATCGAGCAGTTGCGGGCGCAGGCGAGCCTGCTGCTGTCCGACCTGCACTCGGTGGGCCTGCTCGCGCACAACACCCGGACCGGCATGTTCGACTACCGGATGTACGACCCGGTACCCAGCGCCCGGGCGCTCACCGTACTCGGCCTGATCCGCCGCATCGTCGAGGGGCTGGTCGTCGACCCTCGGCGCGCGCTGTCCGAGATCCGGGAAGACTACTCGACGACGACCGAGATTGCCGACGCGCTGCTCGCCCGCGCGGACGTGCCGTTTCGCACCGGTCACCACTTCGCCTCCCGGCTCACCGACCACGGGCGCTCGCGCGGGTTGCGGCTGCACGACATCGACTTCGCCGACGCGCAGCGTCTCTATCGCGAGCAGACCGGCGATCCGCTGCCGCTCGACGAGGCGCAGTTTCGCGAGGTGACCAGTCCGGAGTACATGGTCCACGGCCGGCGCGGCCGCGGCGGTCCGCAGGTCCCGGAAGTGCGCCGGATGCACGCGCTGGAGCGGGCGGCGATCACCGCCGACCGGCAGTGGCTTGCCCAGCAGCACGAACGCCTCGCGCAGGCCGCACGCGTCCGCGAGAAGGCCTTCGCCGCCCTCGCGGCCGGGTGATCGGATGCGCACGCGTGGCCACGCGACCCCTGCGCCGCGCCTCCAGGCGCTCGCCGCCGCGCGGTTGCGAACGCCCGTGCGCATCCCCTCCCTGTCGTCGACCCTGGATCGAGAAGCGCCCCGGGTACTCGCAGCCGTCGAGCATCCGCGTTCCCGCATCGCCACCACGCCGCGCCGCGACGATCGGCCCGGCTCCCGCCCTCTCGATCACCCGCACAGGAGAACCGCGATGCCCGTCCACGCCGCTTCGCGCGCCCACCGGCGCGCCCCGCTCCTCGCCTTCACCGGCATCGCCCTGGCCGCCGCCGCGCTCGCGACGCTCCCCGGCGAGGCCCGGGCGCAGGCGTGGCCGGTCAAGCCTATCCGCCTGATCCTTCCCTATGGCCCCGGCGGCGGCAGCGACGTGGTCGCCCGTCCGCTCGGCCACCATCTGTCGCAGCGGATCGGCCAGCAGGTACTGGTCGACAACCGCGGCGGCGCGAACGGCAACATCGCGATGGAGATGGTCGCCCGCGCGCCCGCCGATGGCTACACCCTCGGACTCGCGTTGCCCGCGCAACTGGCGATCAATCCGTTCCTGTATTCGAAGATCCCCTACGACCCGATCCGCGACTTCTCGCCGATCACCCTGCTCGGCTCGGCGCCCTATTTCCTCACGGTGAGCAAGTCCACGCCGGCGACGACGGTCGAGGAGTTCCTCCGGCTCGCGCGCGCACGACCGGGCGCAATGACCTACGGATCCACCGGCAACGGCAGCGGCCTGCACCTGTCGATGGAACTGCTGAAGTCGCTGACCGGCATCGATATCGTGCATGCGCCCTACAAGAGCGCAGGCGCCGGGATGACCGATCTTCTCGGCGACCAGCTGCAGGCGATGTTCGTGAGCTACGGCGCAGGCGTCGGGCACTTCAAGGCCGGGCGCATCCGCGCGCTCGCGGCGACCACGGCCCAGCGCTCGAAGGCGCTGCCCGACGTGCCGACGCTTGCCGAGGCG
>JBIPNU010000312.1:0-4085 GCA_044370615.1 Burkholderiales bacterium | reverse complement strand
TTCCACACCGACTGGTGGCAGTGCATGCCCGAGCCGTTGTCGCCCACCACCGGCTTGGGCATGAAGGTCGCCGTCTTGCCGTAGCCGTGCGCGACGTTGTGCACCGTGTACTTCAGGATCTGCAGCCAGTCGGCGCGCTGGACGAGCGGCGCGAACTTGGTGCCGATCTCGCACTGGCCGGGCGCCGCCACCTCGTGGTGGTGGACCTCGACCGGCACGCCCTGCTCCTCGAGCGCGAGGCACATCGCCGAACGGATGTCCTGCAGCGAATCGACCGGCGGGACCGGGAAGTAGCCGCCTTTCACCGCCGGACGGTGGCCCCGGTTGCCGCCTTCGAACTCGTGGCCGCTCGACCACGGCGCCTCTTCGGTGACGACCTTGCACATGGCGCCCGCCATGTCGACATGCCACTGCACCGAATCGAACACGAAGAACTCGGGCTCGGGGCCGAAGTAGGCCACGTCACCGATGCCGCTCGACTTCAGGTAGGCCTCGGCGCGCCGGGCGAGCGAGCGCGGGTCGCGATCGTAGCCCTTGCCGTCGGACGGTTCGACCACGTCGCAGGTCAGGATCAGCGTGGGCTCGTCGGTGAACGGATCCATCCGGGCCGAGCCGGCGTCGGGCATCAGCAGCATGTCGGAGGCCTGGATGCCCTTCCAGCCTGCGATCGACGAACCGTCGAACGCATGGCCGTCCTCGAACTTGCCCTCGTCGACCATCGCGGCGGGCACCGAGACGTGTTGCTCCTTGCCGCGGGTGTCGGTGAAGCGGAAGTCCACGAACTTGACTTCGTGGTCCTTGATCATCTTGAGAATGTCGGCAGACGTAGCCATGGCGTTCCTCGCGTCCTCGTTCCTCGTGGATCCCTTGGGGGTGTGATGCACAGCAAGTGGGCGGCAGCATGAAGCATGCCAAGCCGACCGGAGCCCGGACGGCTTGCGGATCAGGGGGTTAGGGCAGGGGTCGCCCGCGAGTCGCCCCGCGATGGTGCGCGCGCCCGAACTATGCACCGAATCGGTGCATCCCGCGCCCAGGCCCAGGCTGTCCGCTGCGCCCGGCACCCGTCCGACGCGGGCCGAGGGTGCCGGCACTCGCGCCGCGAGCGCGAGCGCGGTAGTCTGCCGCCGTCCCGCCCGGCGCAACCGTCCTCGTGCCCTTCGCCGCGACGGGCCCGATCCGCGTTCCTCCGGAGATCTCCATGGCCGATCCTGCCACCGCCCTCGTCACCGCCCGCGAACGGGCCACCGCCGCCGGCCTCCCCTACGCCGGTGCGCTCACGCCGACCGAAGCGTGGTCGCTGCTGCAGTCCGACGAACGAGTGCGCCTGATCGACGTGCGCTCGCGCGCCGAGTGGGAGTTCGTCGGCCGCGTACCGGGCGCAGTCGAAATCGAATGGAAGTCATGGCCCGGCATGGTGCCCAACGCCGGGTTCGTCGAAGCGCTGCGCGCGGCCCTCGCCGGCCTCGAGGCGCCGCGACTCCTGTTCCTCTGCCGCAGCGGCGGGCGCTCCCATGACGCCGCGGTGGCGGCCAGCGCCGCCGGACTGGGCGAGTGCTACAACGTGCTCGAGGGATTCGAGGGCGATCGCGACGCCCGGCAGCATCGCAACACGGTAGGCGGCTGGCGCGCGGCCGGGCTGCCGTGGGGCCAGGGCTGAGGCGGACGCAGGCGACCCGGGTCAGGCGAACCAGGCCAGCACCAGCAGGCCGAAGCCGATCCGGTACCAGCCGAACGGCGCGTAGCTGTGCCGCGACACCCACGCGAGCAGCGCGCGTACCGTGAGCAGCGCGGTGAGGAAGGCCGCCACGAAGCCGGCCGCGAACACGCCGGCATCCCCCCAGTCGAGCAGGTGGCGGTTGCGATAGAGGTCGTAGGTGACCGCGGCGAACATCGTCGGCAGGGCGAGGAAAAACGAGAACCGCGTCGCGGCTTCCCGGGACAGACCGACCAGCATGCCGCCGATGATGGTCGCCCCGGCACGCGACACCCCGGGAAACAGCGCGCAGCACTGGCACAAGCCGACTTTCAGCGCGTCGGTCCAGCGCATCTCGTCGACCGTGGCCACCCGCGGGTGGGCACGGGGGCGTGATTCGACCCCGAGGATCACGACTCCCCCGACCACGAGCGCCGCCCCGACGGTGACCGGGGAGAACAGGTGGGTCTTGATGAACCCGTGCAGCACGGCCCCCGCCGCCATCGCCGGCAGGAACGCGAGCAGCACGTTCGAACAGAAGCGCAGCGACCGCGAGCGGGCGGCCGCAGGCCCTCCGGCAAGCCCGGCCGCCACCTCGAGCAGCGTATCGCGATAGGCAGCGCATACCGCGAGCACCGCGCCGAGCTGGATGAAGATCGCGAAGGCCTTGCCGCGCGCGTCGTTCACGCCCAGCAGGTCGTTGGCAACGATCAGGTGACCGGTGCTGGAGATCGGCAGGAACTCGGTGAGCCCCTCGAGGATGCCGAGGATGATCGCGTGTCCGTAGCCCAGAGTGTCCACCGCGGCTGCCCCCGAGGCCCGCACCACCATGGGCGGGCATGAGAGCGGATGGTACCGGCGGAATCCGGGCCCGAGGAAACAGGTCATCGCGGAGACGATGCCGGGAGACACTGACCGCTGGCCTTCCGCGGCGATCGGCATTACACTAGCGGCACGACGGTCGGACGCTCGTCGCGCGCGGGACGCGGTTTCTTCCGTCCCGATCTCCGCGGCGTGTCGTCGGATCCCGCGTGCTCCCCAGGCGCAGGGAATGCCGGCCGGCGATGACAACAATGCGGCAATCGCCCCGCCGCCCGGAGATCGCGCACGCGATCCCGCGCGACGGACGAGGCACAGAGGAACTCACCCGCAGTCTCAGCAGACTTCCCCGCCGGCGCGGCAGGTCGCCCCTCGCCGCCGGCCACCGCCCGCGGGCCGGCCATGGCGCCGGCCGCGCGCGAGGCCCCTACCCGGCGAACGTCTGCAGCGGCAGTCGAACCGAACGGAAATCGGCATGGCACTGGTGCTCAAGCTCCTGCGAGCGAACTTTCGCGACCGTGACTGGCAGCGCGGCCAGGGTTATCAGCGCACCCGCCGCGTGACGCGCTGCGAGGTCGGGCCGGCCGAGGAGGCCCAGGTCGCGATCGACGCCGAGGTGCACGGTTCGGCGGCGAACACCTACCAGCAGAAGATCCAGGTCTCGCAGGACAACGGCCGGCTTCAGGTGGCGGGCCAGTGCACCTGCCCGGTCGGGCAGAACTGCAAGCACGTGGCCGCGGTGTGCATGCACGCCGCGCGCCAGCTCGCCCAGCTGTTCGGCCTGCCGGGACGGAACGAGCGCCCGGCACCCCCGCCGGGGGAGGCCGGCGCCGAGGAGATCGCCGACCCCGCCCGCCCGGTGCACGCGCCACCCGCGCCGCGCGAACCGCACCGGCCGCTGCCGGCAGTACCCGGCGGCAAGGACGCGAACACCGACGTGAGGCTGTGGCTCGACCGGCTCGCGCAGACGCACGACGCCGCCGCCGGCGAGAGCAACGGCTATCCGCCTCAGGTGCGCGAACGCATCGTGTACACCCTGGGTTCGGGCTTCGTGCCCGGCGGGCGTACCGCGCTGCTGCGTGCCTTCCAGCTGCGGTTCAAGAAGGACGGCGGTCGCGCGAAGCCCACCCCCTACCCGCTCGCGCAGCTCGCGGTCAGCGACGCCCGCTTCGTCCTCGGCATCGATCGCGAGATCGGCCGGCTCGCGCCCGGCCGTGGCCCAGCCGCGCAGGGCGTACGGCTCGACGAGCACGACAGCGCCGCGCTGCTGCGCTGGCTGATGGCCACCCGCCGCTGCTACTGGGAGCAGGCTGGCCGCGGTCCGGCGCTTCGGCCGGGGCCAGCCCGCACCGGCACCCTGGGCTGGACGGCGGATCCGTCCGGCGTGCAGGAGTGCCAGATCAGCGTCGAGCCGCCAGCCGCGGTGTTGCCGCTGTCGCCGCCGCACTACGTGGACACGCGTACCGGCGAGTGCGGGGTAATCGAGTGCGGGCTGCCCGGCGACCTCGCCGGCGCGCTGGCGCAGGCACCGCGGCTCGCCCCGGAGACCGTCCCGGCAGTCAACGAGATGCTG
>JBIPNU010000142.1:0-6247 GCA_044370615.1 Burkholderiales bacterium | reverse complement strand
GCAGCCGATGACGGCCGAACTGGATCGGCGTGACGGACGTTTCCGCGGACATGCTTATCCGGTTGGCTTCGGTGATTCCTACATCTAGTGTTCACGGTCTTGGCGCGACCAGCAGCATCAGTGCTCGCAGGAAGGCGGGTCCGCGCCAGAAGCGGCGGTTGCAGCGAAACGCGTACTCGTCGAGGTAGGCCTGCAGGTGATGCGACTCGACGCGCCCGTGATGTGTGCCGGCAAGCCAGCGCTTGAGGTTGGAGAACTCGCGGTGCAGATGCGGCAGCACCGCGATCGCACTGCGGCCCTTGCCCTGCACGTGGCGGCGATGATCGAAGCCCGAGCGATGCAGGCGGCGATAACCGTCCCAGCCGTCGGAGTGCACGATGGCGCCGCGCTCGACCTCACGTTCGACGAACCCGGCAAGCGAGTCGGCCGAGGCGTCGGGCACGGCTTGCAACCGCACACGGCCGGCGCGCGTGTACGAACGCCCGTCGGGCCGATTCGCGTGCAGCACCTCCACGGCACCGACCACGATGACCTTGTCGCCGCCACGCCCGCCGCGATCGGCATCCTTGCCGCCGACGAAGGTCTCGTCGACCTCGACTTCGCGTCTGAGCGGCTCGCGTGCCGGAGCCACCAGCGCTCGGCGCACCTTGTGCAACAGCTCGAAGGCGGTCTCGTAGCGGCGCAATCCCAGTTGGCGCTGGAACTGCAGCGCCGAGATGCCGGGCGTGAGCGTGGTGATCAGGTACACCGCCTGAAACCACGTCAGCAACGGCTGGCGCGTGCCGTGCAGCACCGTGCCGGCGGTCAAACTCACCTTGTGCCCGTTCGCACACTCGAGCACGCGCCGGTCCTCCAGCCTCCAACCGCGAGTGGCCGCGCAGCGCGGACAGCAAAAGCCCTGCGGATATCGGACCTGGAACAGAAACGCCTCGCAGTCGGCCTCGGTCCGAAAGCGTTGGATGAACTCTCGCCACGATCCTGGCGGACTCAGCTTCGCGGTGAGGTGCAACGCTTCGGCATACGGCATCCTCGACACTACATCTAGTGTTGGCCGAAGCCAACCGGATAAGCATGTCCGCGGAAACGTCCCGAGCACGATGAAGCCCGGTCGGGCGCGCGCAGTCGGGCCTCGGTCGGGGGATGGCGCGCCGAGTGCGGCAAGGCCGCGCACCACGAGCCGTCGGCCCCGGCGCCGCCGGGATCAGAGCAGCTTCGTCGCCCCGAGCAGCAGCGCGGTCTGCGCGGTGAGCGCGGCCACGGCCCACTTCACCAGGTCGACCTTGCCGGCGGCGATCTCGCGGGAAAGGTCGGCCTTCACGCCCGCGATCTCGCGCGACAGCCCGGCCATCTCGCGCGTCAGCCGCGTCTCCAGCTCGGCCACGTCCCGCTTCGTGGCCAGCACCTGCGCATGCAGCGAGTACCGCTCGTCGACCGCTCGCTCGAACTGCTCGACCACCGCACGCGCGCGCTCCGGCGACACGCCGGCCGACAGCAGCGCCTCGAGCAGTGCGACGTGGAACGAGCCCATGGCGCGAGGATAGCGGCGCCTGCACGCCGCGCCAATCGGACGGAAGGCTTCGGCCGGAGGTGTCGGCGAGGCTGCGCGATGGCGGGGGCGGTCGCGCCGGTGGACGAGCCCATGGCGCAACCTGCGGTGCGATCACCCGACCACGGGGTCGTGCACCTTCAGCGCGGGAAACCGGGCGAAGTCGCGGTCGGCCGACCACGGCTCGGCCACGCCGTGCGCGAGGCAGATCGCCGCGATACGTGCATCGTGGACCACCGCCTTGCCGCGTTCGAGCAAATCGTCAGGCAGCTGCCGAGCGCGGGCCGAGCGCTGGATCGGGCAGCCGCTGGTCGCGATCCGATCACGCGGGCTGTCGTGGTTCAGCCGAGACGGGACGGGCGCGCCGCATCTCTTGCGTCGGGCCGGGTGTCATCGCCTCGAGGCGGGGGGCGCGGTACGGGACGCTTCCCGCGGAAACGTCCCGGGATGCGAGGACGGGAACGGTCCGGTGCCTCGAGCCCCGGTTCGCGACCGCTCCGACGGCGCCGGCGGCGCCGGGATCAGAGCAGCTTCGTCGCCCCGAGCAGCAGCGCGGTCTGCGCGGTGAGCGCGCCCACGGCCCACTTCACCAGGTCGACCTTGCCGGCGGCGATCTCGCGGGAGAGCTCTGCCTTCACGCCCGCGATCTCGCGCGTCAGCCGCGTCTCCAGCTCGGCCACGTCCCGCTTCGTGGCCAGCACCTGCGCGTGCAGCGAGTACCGCTCGTCGACCGCGCGCTCGAACTGCTCGACCACCGCACGCGCGCGCTCCGGCGAAACGCCGGCCGACAGCAGCGCCTCGAGCAGTGCGACGTGGAACGAACCCATGGAGCGAGGATAGCCGCGCCTGCACGCCGCGCCAATCGGACGAAGGACCCCGGACGAAGGACCCCGGACGAAGGACCTCGGACGGAAGACCTCGGACGGAAGACCTCGGACGAAGGCCTCGGACAAAGGACCTCGGGCGAAGAACCTCAGACGGAAAGCCTCGGACGGAAGACCTCCGACGGATGGCCTCGGCCACACGGCCGCGAGCCGGAGGTGTCGACCGCTCGCCCCCCCTGCCGGGCCCCCGTCACGTCGGTGGTGCGCACGGGAGCGCGGTCGCCTTGCCCCGGTCGGCACCGCGTGCACTCGCACTCCGGTGCGGCGCCATCGGCATCCCCGACCGGATCGGCGAGCCGCGGCCCGCGGTGCCGGTCGCTTGAAGTCACGCGTGTTCGGGAAGTCCGACCCTCGCCGTCGTCGTGCGGCATCGTCGATCGCTTCTGGCTGTGCGACGACGCGCCGGACCGCGCCTCGGACGACCGGTTTGAGGTGTGACCCTGCCCTGTCTCCAGGACCGAGCCCGCTGCCTCGAACGTCCGGCCGCGGCGGGCGGATCGACCCCGGACGGTCGCGGCGGCGAACGCCGCTGACCGGCCCCGCGGTCCGGCGCGCCGCCGGCGCGTGGCAGCGGCGCGCATCGCTGCTGGCGGCACGCGTGATCGCAGCGCGAAGGCGCGCGGACGCGGCTTCACGAGGTGGCGTGCAGCCGGGCCCGAGGCCGGCACCACGTGACGGTCGCGCTCCAGCACGAGGACGCCGCGAAGCTGCCGACCGAGGCGCAGGTCGCCGCGTTGCTCGACAGGGCGCTGCAGGGCCTGCCCTGACCGGGCTCGCGCCGCGCGGGCTGTGCCCATCGTGCGGTGTGCGTCGCGTCTTGCAGAGCGCGGCGCACCTCATGGAGCACGCGATTCCGCGGGGCGAGCCGATACCCGACCGCGGCGATCAGCCGCCCGCCCCCGCCGGACGCCACCGGTTCACCAGCCAGCACAGCGACAGCATCACCGGCACCTCCACCAGCACGCCGACCACGGTGGCGAGCGCGGCGCCCGAGTGCAGGCCGAACAGCGAGATCGCCACGGCCACCGCCAGCTCGAAGAAGTTGGAGGTGCCGATCAGGCACGCGGGCCCGGCGATCTCGTGGGGCAGCCGCATCAGCCTCGCGCCGATCCAGCCGATGGCGAAGATGCCGTACGACTGCAGCACCAGGGGCACCGCGATCATTGCGATCACCAGCGGCTGCGCGACGATCGTGCCGGCCTGCAGGCCGAACAGCAGCACGACGGTGGACAGCAGGCCGACCACGGACCAGGGCTTGAGCCGCGCGACCAGGCGGGCCAGCGCCTGCGGCCCGCCGCCCGACAGCGCGCGCCGCGTGGCCATCCCGGCCGCGAGCGGCAGCACCACGTACAGCACCACCGAAAGCAGCAGTGTCTGCCACGGCACCACGACGTCGGCCACGCCGAGCAGGAACGCGGCGATGGGCGCGAACGCGAACACCATGATCAGGTCGTTCACCGACACCTGCACGAGCGTGTAGCTGGCGTCGCCCCTCACGAGCTGGCTCCAGACGAACACCATCGCGGTGCACGGCGCCACGCCCAGCAGGATCATGCCGGCGATGTACTCGGCGGCCGACGCGGGGTCGACCCAGCCGGCGAACACGTGCTCGAAGAACAGCACGCCGAGCGCGGCCATCGTGAACGGCTTGATCAGCCAGTTCAGCATGAGCGTGAGCGCGAGCCCGCCCGGCCTGCGGCGGACGTCCTTCACCGCGGTCCAGTCGATCTGGACCATCATCGGGTAGATCATCACCCAGATGAGGATCGCGACCACGAGGTTCACGTGGGCGACCTCGATCGCGGCCACGGCCCGGAACAGCCCGGGCAGCGCGAGGCCCAGGCCCACGCCCGCGACGATGCACAGGGCGACCCACAGGGTCAGGAAGCGCTCGAACGGTCCCATGCGACGGGCGGTCGGACGGGGCCGGCGCGGACGGAAGGAGCCCGACCGCGCCGGCGGCCCGGGCTCAGCAGCAGCGGGCGCGCGGCGACGCGGCAGCCTGCGACGCGGCAGCCTGCGATACGGCAGCCTGCGATACGGCAGCCTGCGACACGACAGCGGGCAACACCGCGGCCTGCGACACGACGGCTGGCGAACCGGCCACCTGCGGCACGACGACCGACGCGGCGGCCGCCGGCGCACAGCACGCCGCCTGCGGCGCCTCCGGCGCCCGCGCCTCGCGGAACATCGGGATGTCGCCCAGCGTGTGGAAGTGCTCCCAGGCGACGCCCTGGGGGTCGGTGACCCAGTGTTTCTCGCTGCGCGCGTAGCAGCAGGTGGTCGCGCCCTCGTCGATCAGCGACCGGTCCGCGGCCTCGGCGCGCGCCTTGAGCTCGCCCAGGCCCGCGGCGTCGTCGACCTGGATGCCGAGGTGGTCGATGCCGGCCTGCGCGCCGCGGGTGGAGATCGCGAAGTTCAGGGCCGGGTCGTCGAGCATCCACTTCGCGTAGTCGGGCTCGAGGCGCGCGGGCGCCGCGCCGAACAGCGTGGAGTAGAAGCCGATGCTGCGGCCGAGATCCTCGACGTGCAGGTGGACGTGGAAGCGCTTCATCGAATCCTCCGGGGTCTTCGGGCTTCGCCGGGCCGCGACGGCGACCAGGCTTTCACTGGGAATTCTATATTTCCAGACTACTTGAATTGATGAGGACGCGCAAGCCGCGCGCTCGGCGCAGGGTTCGCCCCGACGGATGGATGCGCAACGGGGCCGGAGGGCGGCGCGGCTGCAACGGGAACGGGCCGTAGGCGAGGCCGAGTCCGCGGCTCGTGACGTGGTGACGCGCCGTGCGCCGTGCGGATCCAAGGCCCGGCCCCGGCGCGCGCCGACACCCGCCGCCACCGCCAACGCCACACCCCCGCCCACGCCACCGCCCGGCTGCCGCCACCGCCCGGCTGCCGCCACCGCCCCGCTGCCGCCACCGCCCCGCTGCCGCCACCGCCCCGCTGCCGCCACCCCCGCCGCCACCCCCGCCGCCACCCCCGCCGCCGCCCCCGCCGCCCCCGCCGCCCCCGCCGCCGCCGCCGCCGCCGCCGCCGAAGCTGGCATGATCGGCGGCGTGCGCGACCCGAGCCCGAACCGACCGCCCCACGCCGGCCCGGAGGCCGCGGACACCCCCCCGCCCCGAGGCCGCCGGATCGCGCACGTCGACATGGACGCGTTCTACGCGTCCTGCGAACTGTCGCGCTACCCGGAGCTGCGCGGTGAGCCGATGGTGGTGGGCGGTCGCCGCACGCATGCGCCGCGCACCGGCCCGGACGGCATGCGCACGTTCTCGCGGCTGCGCGACTACGCGGGCCGCGGTGTTCTGACGACGGCGTCGTACGAGGCCCGCGCGTTCGGCGTGCACTCGGCGATGCCGACGATGAAGGCAGCGCGGCTCGCACCCGACGCGGTGCTGCTGCCGGCGGACTTCGAGCTGTACACGCGCTTCTCGCGGCTCTTCAAGAACGCGGTGCGCTCGATCGCCCCGCAGGTCCAGGACGTGGGCATCGACGAGGTCTACGCGGACGTCTCGTCGCTCGAGGGCGACGGCGAAGCGATCGCGCACCGGATCCGCGCGGCGGTGCGCGAGGCGAGCGGGCTGACCTGCTCGGTGGGCATCGCGCCGAACAAGCTGCTCGCGAAGCTGGCCTCCGACATGAACAAGCCGGACGGCGTCACGGTCCTCGCGATGGCGGACGTGCCCGCGCGGATCTGGCCGATGCCGGCCCGCAAGATCAACGGCATCGGCCCGAAGGCGGCCGGCAAGCTCGCCGCGCTGGGCATCGGCACGGTGGGGGAGATCGCGGCCCGCGACCCGGCGTGGCTGGTCTCGCA
>JBIPNU010000141.1:0-6258 GCA_044370615.1 Burkholderiales bacterium | reverse complement strand
CTCGGGTCAATGCGCAGATCCGCGGCAACGGCAGCGTGGGTGCGCGTGTGATGAAGTATGACGATGCGATCCGCGCCGGCGCCATGGCGCTGTTCGGCGAGAAGTACGGCGACGAGGTGCGCGTGCTGACCATGGGCGGCAGCCGCGAGCGCGCGTTCTCCACCGAACTGTGCGGCGGCACGCATGTCTCGCGCACCGGCGACATCGGTTTCTTCAAGATCGTCTCGGAGGGCGGCGTGGCGGCCGGCATCCGGCGGGTCGAGGCAGTCACCGGCGAAGGCGCGCTGGTGCACGTGCAGCAGGTCGAGGGCGCGCTGGGCGAGGCGGCTGCCGCGCTCAAGGCAAGTCCGACCGAACTGCAGGGCCGCATTGGCCAGGTGCTCGATCAGGTGCGCGCGCTCGAGAAGGAGGTTGCCCGGCTCACCTCGAAGCTTGCCTCCAGCCAGGGCGAGGACCTGCTCGCCCGGGCGGTGGACGTGAAGGGGATCAGGGTGCTGGCCGCTTCGCTCGAGACGGCTGACGCCAAGGCCCTGCGCGAGACCATGGACCGGCTCAAGGACAAACTGGGCAGCGCGGCCATCGTGCTGGCTGGCGTGACCGAGGGTCGGGTCTCGCTGATCGCCGGGGTGACCGCCGACCTCACCGCGAAACTCAAGGCCGGGGATCTGGTCAACCATGTCGCCCGGCAGGTCGGCGGCAAGGGCGGCGGGCGTCCGGACATGGCGCAGGCCGGCGGCAGCGATCCCGCCGCGCTGCCCGCAGCGCTGGCCTCGGTCGAGGCCTGGGTCGTCGAGCGGGTCTGAGGCAGGATCCGTCGCGCGGGCGGGAACCCGGGCGGCGGTCTCGGGTCTGAAGGGGTTCCGGCGGGCTGGAGGGAGCGGGGCCATGCCGGCCTGCAGTCGCGTGCGGTTCGCGCGCCCTGCCCGGGCCGCCCGATCTCCGGACAAGTCGCCAATCCTGACGATGCGCCAGGGAAGCGGGCACGATCGCGTACGATCCGCGATCCGCGATCCGCGACTCGTGCGACGCGCGCGGTCAGGTCCGGCCAGGGGCCACCCCCGTCGGGTCCCTGCCGGCAGGCACCCCGAATCACGCGGGAACACATCGCAGTCATCGATCAGGAGCCGACAAGATGCATCGCCACGACAAGCCCGATTCCCCGCGCCGCCGAGCGCTCGTCATCGCCGCGGGCGCCGCGCCGCTGGGCGCCACCCTGCCGCAGGGCGCCCTGGCGCAGGGCGCGGACAACTGGCCGGTCAAGCCGGTGCGGTTGCTGATGCCCAACGCGCCGGGCAGCGCGATCGACACCCTCGGGCGGATCATCGCGCAGAAGCTCGGCGAGGTCCTCGGCCAGCAGGTGATCATCGACAACCGGGCCGGGGCGGGAGGCGTGATCGGCATGGAGATCGGCAAGAACGCCAACCCCGACGGCTACACGGTGATCTTCGCCTCGCCGCCCTCGCTGACCGTGGCCCCGTATCTGCTGGCCAAGCCACCGTTCGACCCGCTGTCGGATTTCTCGTTCGTCTCCACGCTGGGCGTGACGCCCAACCTGCTGGTGGTGAACCCGACGTTGCCGATCCGCACGCTGGCCGAGTTCCTCGACGCGGTTCGCGGCAACAAGCTCAAGATGAACATGGCCTCCGCGGGCTCCGGCTCGCAGAGCCACCTGGCCGGTGCGCTGCTCATGACCCGCGGCAAGTTCGAGTCGCTGCACATCCCCTACAAGGGCGGCGGCCCGTCGGTGGCCGCGGTAGTGGCGGGCGAGGCGCAGTGGACGATCACGCCGGCGCCGGCCGTGATGTCGCTGGTCGGGGCGGGCAAGCTGCGCTCGCTCGCGCACAGCCTGCCCAAGCGCAGCCCGCTGCTCGCCGACCTGCCGGCGGTGATCGAGCAGGTGCCGGGCTACGACTACAGCGGCTGGGCCGGCATCATCGCCCCGCGCGCGATGCCGCGGCCGATGATCGACCGGCTGCGGGCAGCGCTGAACAAGACCATGACCTCCGCCGAGATGCGGGAGGCGATGGCGCGCCAGGCGACCGAGATCTCCCTGTCCACGCCCGAGGAGTTCCGCGCGCTGGTCAAGCGCACGCTGGCCGATAACCTCGCGCTGGTGAAATCGCTCAAGCTCACCGCTGACTGAACGGCTCGGGGCCGGGCGCCGCCGCTGCCCGGCCTCGTTGCGCCCGGTCCCCGCAGGGTCGGCGGCGGGCGGCTCCTCCGGCCAGGCGGCAGCGCGCGGAGCCCGCCGCAGGGTTCGGTCGACAAGCCGGCCGATCGCCGACCGGCCGCCTCAGTTGAGGCGGATGCCGGCCTCCTTGACGATCGCGCCAAAGCGTGCGCGCGCCTTGCGCTGGCTTGCGGCGAACGCCTCGGGCGACTGCGCGGCCGCGGGTTCCGCCGCAGTGGTGGCGAGCGTGGCGCGGGCCTCGGGTGTCTGCATCACCCGCGCGATCTCGCGGTTGAGCCTCGTGATGATCTCGCGCGGCGTGGCCGCCGGCACGTAGATGCCCGACAGCCACTCGATGCTCATCGGCGTGCCGGCCTCGATGAGCGTGGGCGCCGCCGGGAAGATCGGCGAGCGCGTCCCCGTGGGCACGGCGAGCAGCCGTACCTTCTCGCCGCGGATCTGTTCGATCGCGGCGCCCAGGTCGAAGGTGAAATCGATTCGCCCGCCGAGCATGTCGGCCAGCACCTGCTGCGAACCCTTGAACGGGACGTGCACGACATCGATCTTCGTCTCGCGCGCGAACATCTCGGTGGCGATGTGCTGCAGGGTACCGACGCCGGCCGATCCGTAGTTGAGCTTTCCCGGGTTCGCGCGTGCGAGCGCGACCAGCTCGGCCACGGTCTTCACCGGCAGCCCGTTGCGCGCGATCAGGAACAGGGCCGATCGGCCGGTGGGGGCCACCGGCGCGAGGTCGCGATCGACATCGACCTGCATCGCGTAGAGAAAGGGGTTGATCAGCAGCGCGCCGTCGGAGGAGTGCAGCAGCGTGTAGCCGTCGGGCTGCGAGCGGGCGACCAGTTCGAGCCCGAGGTTGCCACCCGCGCCGACCCTGTTCTCGACCACCACCGGCTGGCCGAGCGACTCGGCGAGCGGCGCGGCCATCGCGCGGGCGATCACGTCGGTGCTGCCGCCGGCGCCGAAGTTGACCACCACGCGCAGCGGGCGCGAGGGCCACGGCTGCGCCTGTGCGCACACCGGCAGCATCGAGGCGGCGGCGACACCTGCGAGCAGCGCGCCGCGCACGCGCTGCAGGCGCGGGGATACGACGCGCGCGAGTGTGTCCTGCCCGGGCTGGCGGGGAGGGCAGCTACAGGGCACCGGAATGATCGACATCGGGAACCTCCGAGGGTGGCGGCCGCATGACGGTAGCAGGGCCGGCTGCCGGTGTCGATTCTCGACCGGGCCTCGATCCGGGACCGGGCCCGGCGCCCGCCGGTGCGGCCGGCAGGGCGCAGACGCAACCGGGAACGACGTGCGCGGTCGCGGCCAGGGTCCGGGTGACGGCGATGGCCGGGGAAAGGCCGTCAGGCTCAGCGGCAGCCGGGTGCGAGTGGCTGCACTCGCGGCGGCGCCATCCGTAACGCCACCGCCCAGGTCCGCGCCCACGGCGACATCCGCGGCATCGGCCACGCCAGCGCCATGTCGAGTGCCGCGGGAGCGTCTGCGCCTGCGGCACGCCAACGCCAACGCCAACGCCAACGCCAACGCCAACGGCAACGGCAACGGCAACGGCAACGGCAACGGCAACGGCAACGGCAACGGCAACGGCAACGGCTGCAGCACTTCGTGGGCAACGTGAACCGAAACACCACCGCCAACCGCCAGAGCAGCGGGAGTCCCGCTCGCCCACGGCCACGCACTGGCAATCCAGCGGCATTGACACCGGCCACGAGGTCGCCAACCCGCACGATCGCGGCAACGACAGCGCCGACGCCCGCGGCATCGCCGGGCGGGCCGGGGGTCAACCCGGCGAGGACACGATCGGCCGCACGCGCCCCCGGAACGATGCGTTGACCTTCGCGCGGTCCTGACTTAGGGTGCGGCGTCCGCCGGTTGTGGCCGTGCGGCTGCAGCCGCGCGCAGGTGCCCGGCGATGCGGCCGGCGCGCGCGCTGGCCTGCCACGGGGAACACCATGCTCAGACACCACGGTCGATACGACTATTCCGCGATCGCGCGGCGCCCGGTCTACGACTGGCCCGGCGGTCGCCGCCTCGCCGTGCATTTCTGCCTGAACGTCGAGCACTTCGCCTTCGGCGAGGGGCTGGGCAACGACTACAGCGTGCCGCAGCCCGCCCCCAACGTGCGCAGCTATGCCTGGCGGGACTACGGTAACCGGGTGGGTGCCTGGCGCCTGCTCGAGTTCGCGGAAGAGTACGGACTGCCCTTCGCGCTGCTGCTCAACAGCGAGCTGTATTCGTATTGCCCGGAACTGGTCGAGGCCTACGCGGCGCGCGGCGACGAGATGGTCGGGCACGGGCGCACCAACGCCGAGCGACAGTCGGACATGGACATGGAGACCGAGCGGCAGTGCATCGGCGAGGCCACTGCAGCCATCGAACGGCACTGGGGGCGCAAGCCGCTGGGCTGGCTGGCTCCGTACATCGCCCAGACCCACGACTCGCTCGATCTGCTGAAGGCGGCCGGCTACCGGTACATGATGGACTGGGCGCTCGATGACCAGCCGGTGTGGTTCCGCACGAAGCACGGGCGCATCCTGTCCATTCCCTATGCGCATGAGCTCAACGACTCGGTCGAGGTCGTCTCGCGACGCACCGGCTCCGAGGAACTGTGCAGCAACCTGATCGCGCAGTTCGACGAGCTGCTGGCCGAGTCCGAGCGTCGGCCGCTGGTCATGCCGGTGGTGATGCACAGCTTCGTGCTGGGGCAGCCTTATCGGCTGCACCACTTCCGCCGCGTGGTCGAGCACATCCTCAGGCATCGCGACCGGGTCTGGCTTACCCGCCCCGGGGAGATCTGCGAGTATGTGGACACGCTGCCCGACGGGATGGTGCCCTGAGGCCGGAAGGCTGCGGGCTGCCCGGGTCGGTGGCTGCGCGCAGGCGCGGGATCCGGGTGGCCTCGAGGCGGTGATCCGTTGCCGCGAACGAATGCAACGGCAGGACGCAGGCATGCGCCATCAGGCACGATCGCCGGCTCCAGCCACACGAAGGGGACACGCATGCGCATTGCGGTGATGGGGACCGGCGGTATCGGCGGCTACTACGGGGCGCGGCTGGCGGCCGCCGGACACGAGGTCGCGTTCATCGCCCGCGGCGAGCACCTGCGCGCGATGCTGCGCGACGGGTTCGCGTTGCGCGGCCCGGCGGGCGATGTCGTGCTGCCGAAGGTCGTCGCCACGGACGATCCGGCTACCCTCGAGCCGGTGGACGTGGTGCTGTTCTGCGTGAAGCTGTTCGACACGGAGGCGGCGGCGCACGCGATCGCTCCACTGCTCGCCCGCGGTGGGTGCTGCCTCACGCTGCAGAACGGCGTGGATTCGATGGAGCGGATCGCGGCGATCACCGGGCCGGGATCGGTGATGGGTGGGGCCGCCTACGTATCCGCGGTGATCGAGGCCCCCGGGGTGGTGCGCTACAACTCCGCCAATCCGGGCATCCGCTTCGGCGAGGCCGATGGCAGCCGCTCGGCGCGCGCCGTCGCGCTGCGCGAGGCCTGCGCGGGTGCCGGTTTCGAGGCGGCGCTGGTCGACGACATCCGCACTGCGCTCTGGGAGAAGTTCGTCGGCCTGGCCACCAACGCCGCGCTCACCGCGCTCGCGCGCAAGCCGGCGGGCGTGGTCTACCACGATCCCGACCTGCTCGAGGTCGCGCGCAAGGGATTTGCCGAGGCGGTGGCGGTCGCGCGCGCCTGCGGTATCGCGATGCCCGAGGACATGGTCGACACCCTCGTGCGCCGCCATCAGGGGTTTCCCGGGGACATGTATGCGTCGATGTACCACGACCTCGCGCGCGGTCGTCGCATGGAACTCGCGAGCCTCTCCGGACTCGTCGTGTGCAAGGGGCGCGAGCATGGCGTACCCACGCCGGTGCACGAGACCGCCTGGGCCTGCCTCAAGCCGTACCTGAACGGCGCGGCGGACTGAGGCCGCGAGGGGTTGCGGACGGCGAGCCGCGGCGGCGGACGTGGCGGGCCGACCTCGGGCGGCCGCCGCGCTCGCCGCCGCGCGACGCGCCGGTGACAGGGGCGCCGCGGGCACGCCGGCACGCGCCGCAGGCGGCTGCGTGCG
>JBIPNU010000140.1:0-6272 GCA_044370615.1 Burkholderiales bacterium | reverse complement strand
GTCGACGTCCTCGTCGGTGACCACGATGAACTTGGTGTACATGAACTGGCGCAGGAAGCTCCAGATGCCGAACATCACCCGCTTCGCATGCCCCGGGTACTGCTTGCGCAACGACACCACCGCCATCCGGTAGGAACAACCCTCGGGCGGCAGGTAGAAGTCGACGATCTCGGGGAACTGGCGCACGAGCAGCGGCACGAATACCTCGTTGAGCGCCACGCCGAGGATGGCCGGCTCGTCGGGCGGCTTGCCGGTGTAGGTGGAGTGGTAGATCGGTGAATCGCGCTGCGTGATGCGCTCGACCGTGAACACCGGGAAGCGTTCCTGTTCGTTGTAGTAGCCGGTGTGGTCGCCGAACGGCCCCTCGATCGCGCTGTCCCAGCCCGTGGGCGAGGAGGCGTCCGGATGGATCGCCCCCTCCAGCACGATCTCGGCGGTCGCCGGCACCCGCAGGTTCGACCCCACGCACTTCGCCAGTTCGGTCCGGCTGCCGCGCAGCAACCCGGCGAACTGGTACTCGGACAAGGTGTCGGGCACCGGCGTCACCGCGCCCAGCGTGGTCGCAGGGTCGCAGCCCAGCGCCACGGCGACCGGGAACGGCTGCCCCGGGTTCGCACGCGCATGATCGCGGAAATCGAGCGCGCCGCCGCGATGCGCGAGCCAGCGCATGATCACGCGGTTGCGCCCGATCACCTGCTGGCGGTAGATGCCGAGGTTCTGCCGCTCGCGGGCAGGGCCGCGCGTGACCGTGAGCCCCCAGGTGATCAGGGGGCCGGCATCCCCGGGCCAGCATGTCTGCACCGGCAGGCGGGAGAGATCGACGTCCGGGCCCTCGATCACCGTTCCCTGGCAGGCGGGGCGCGACACCTCGCGCGGCGCCATGTCGAGCACGCGCCGCAGCAGCGGCCACTTCTCCCAGGCATCGCGCAGCCCGCGCGGAGGTTCGGGCTCCTTGAGGAAGGACAGCAGGCGCCCGATCTCGCGCAAGGCGGCGGGATCGTCCCGACCCATGCCCAGCGCCACCCGCCGAGGCGTTCCGAAGAGGTTGGCCAGCACCGGCATGTCGTGGCCCGAGGGCCGCGTGAACAGCAGCGCCGGCCCCCCCGCGCGCAGCACGCGATCGCCGATCTCGGTCATCTCCAGCCGCGGCGACACCTCGGTGTCGATGCGACGCAGTTCACCGATCGCCTCCAGTTGCGCGACGAAGTCGCGCAGGTCACGGTACTTCAATGCCACCTCCGGGGTCGGCGATGATGGCGGCCGGGCACGGGCTCAGGCCACGCTCAGGTCAGCGGCCACCGCAGCCAGCGGGTATCGACCACGATGCCGGCGAACACCACGCCGCCGACCGTGATGTTGTTCATGAATGCGCGGAAGCAGGAAGCCGGCTCGCGCGTCGCGCACAACCCCACCTGCCGCCGGATCATCGTCGCGGCCACCAGCAGCCCGGCGTAGTAGGCAAGCCCGCTGCCGCTCATCACCCCGACGACGACCATCGTCACCAGGAACAGCGCGTGGGCGAGCGCAAAACCGATCACGTCGAACCGGCCGAAGGTGATCGCCGAAGTCCGGATGCCGAGCCGAAGATCGTCCTCGCGGTCGACCATCGCATACGCGGTGTCGTAGGCAATGGCCCAGAACACGTTGGCGAGCATCAGCAGCCACGCGACCGGCGGCACCGCGCCTGTGGTGGCCGACCACGCCATCGGCACGCCGAAGCCGAAGGCGATGCCCAGCCACGCCTGGGGCAGCGCGAAGAAGCGCTTCGAGTAGGGGTAGGTGAACGCCACCGCGAGCGCAAGCAGCGACAGCAATACCGTCCGCCGATCAAGCAGCACGATGACGATCGCACCGGCGAGCAGGGTGAGCAGGGCGGCGAGCACCAGCGCCTCGCGCACGCCGATGCGTCCGGCGGTGATCGGGCGCTCGGCCGTGCGGCGCACGTGGCGGTCGAAGTCGCGATCGGCCACGTCGTTGACGATGCAGCCGGCCGAGCGCATCAGCACCGCGCCGATCACGAACACCCACACCAGCAGCCACTCCGGATATCCGCGGGCGGCCAACCACAGCGCCCATAGCGCCGGCCACAGCAGCAGCAGGATGCCCACCGGGCGATCGAGCCGCATCAGCTTCTCGTAGAGGTCCAGCCGCTCGCGCAGCGTGCGCGGTGGGCGGGGGATCACGGAGGAGTCGGACACGGAAGAAACCCTCGATAGCGCGACACGGCGGGGGGCCTGGGCGGGACGGACCCGGTCGCGGGGCGCGATCCGCCCTCGCCCCGGGACCGCCAACCGGTCGGGCACGCGCGATGCCGGTCGCATCGCGCCCGAGGCCTCCGCGCGCGGCGCAGCGGCGGGTCAGTCGGCGCGGCGGCCGGGACGGCGCAAGGATGCCACGACCGGCAGGAAGACTTCGGTCACCAGCAACCGTCGTCCCCCGGCCGAGAACACCGAGCGGCGCGCCCACAACCGCGCCGGCGGCGGGCTCCCCTGCGCGCGCAGCAGCGCAACGGCCGCCCGATAGCGCGGGTCGGCCCCGCGCAGCTGCCGATAGGCCATCGCGCCGCGCCGGATGCGCGGGTCACGGAACAGCGCCTCGCCCAGCGGGCGATTCCCCAGCCCGGCGAGCCAGCGCCATGGTCCGCGCAGCGCCTCGGCATCGATCACGCTGTGCGCGTAGACCGCTGGCACCCCGTCGCTCAGCAGCGCAACATCACGCACCAGCCAACCGGTCGGCCGCGGGCACGTTGGCCTGCCGGGTCGCGGCAGCAGGGCGGCAACCTCGTCGGGGCAGGGGCGCCCACGGCCCTGGCGCAGGCGCTGCACGACCAGCTGCCGAGACACCTCGCGCAGCCGCCGGGTGAGCGACCCGCGATCGCCCAGCCACCCCCGAAGGGCGGCTGCGCCCAGCGGCCGCTCCGGCCAGCCGGCCACGCGGGGCGGGACGCGAAGGGCATCGCGGCTGCCCGGCCCGCCGCGCGCCGGACCTCGCGCTGCGCCCGGCGCATGGCGCGCGGCAGTCGCGGCGATGTTGCGCGGACGCGCGCGCGCGGCAGTCGCGATCGATCCACGCGTCGGACTCGGGGTGCCGCGCGGCCGTTCACGCACGCGCGCGCCGCTCACCGCCATGTCCGGCGCCCGGTCGAGGGTGGATGATCGGTCATCCGCGCAACCACGCCGGCGCGTCGGGCAACCAGCGCGCGAGGTGGCGCTCCACGGCCACCGGCACCCGGTCGAGCAGGGTATCGGCCGCGCTCGCAGCCGCCTCCAGCAGCGGCGCATCGCGCACCGGATCGGCGAAACGCAGCAGGGGCAGTCCGCTCTGGCGCGCGCCGGTCAGCTCGCCCGGCCCCCGCAGCTCCAGGTCGCGCTGGGCGATCTCGAATCCGTCGCGGCTCTCGTAGACCACCCGCAGCCGCTCGCGCGCGATCGGCCCCAGCGGCGGCTGGTACATCAGGATGCAGCTCGACTGCGCCGCGCCGCGCCCCACGCGCCCGCGCAGCTGGTGCAACTGGGCGAGTCCCATGCGCTCGGCGTGTTCGATCACCATCAGCGAGGCATTGGGCACGTCGACCCCGACCTCGATCACGGTGGTGGCCACCAGCAGCTGCGTCTCCCCCCGCTGGAAGGCGCCCATCGCCGCGGCCTTCTCCGCCGGCTTCTGCCGCCCGTGCACCAGCCCGACCGCCAGCCCCGGCAGCTCCGCGACCAGCGCGGCGTGGGTATCGACCGCGGTCTGCAGCTGCAGCGCCTCGGACTCCTCGATCAGCGGACAGACCCAGTAGGCCTGCGCCCCCTGCCGGCATGCGTCGCGCACCCGGACGATCACCTCCTCGCGGCGCGCGGCGGAGACCAGCCGCGTGGCGACCGGCGTGCGCCCCGGCGGCAGCGCGTCGATCACCGACACGTCCAGATCGGCATAACAGGCCATCGCCAGGGTTCGGGGAATCGGCGTGGCCGACATCATCAGCAGATGCGCCTCCTGGCCGACGCCGGCCGCGGTCACCTTCTCGCGCAGCGCGAGCCGCTGGTTGACGCCGAAGCGGTGCTGCTCGTCGACGATCGCGAGCGCGAGCCGCGCGAAGGCCACCCCCTGCTGGAACAGCGCGTGGGTCCCGACCGCAATGGCGGCCCCACCCGAGGCGATGCGTGCCGTCGCCGCCTCGCGCTGCCGGCGGGGCAGGCTGCCGGCGAGCCACGCCACCTCCACCCCCGCCTCGGCGAACCAGCCGGCGAACTTGCGATGCGTCTGCTCGGCCAGCAGCTCGGTCGGCGCCATCACCGCCACCTGGTAGCCGGCCTCCACCGCCTGCGCAGCCGCCAGCGCGGCCACGATGGTCTTGCCGCTGCCCACGTCGCCCTGCAGCAGGCGCTGCATCGGCTCGGTGCGCTCGAGGTCGCGGGCGATCTGTGCGCTCACGCGTGCCTGGGCTTCGGTCAGCATGAAGCCGGCCGCCGCGAGCACCTGCGCGGCGAGGGCACCACGACCGGCCGGCAACGCGACGGCCCGGCGCGCACTGCGCGCCCGGCGATGGGCACGCATGGCCAGTTGCTGCGCGAGCAGTTCGTCGAAGGCGATGCGACGCCAGGCCGGATGCGAGCGGTCGGCGAGCGCCTGCAGCGGCGCGCCCGGCGGCGGAGCATGCAGCAGGCGCAGCGACGGCTCGAAGGCCTGCAGTCCCCATCGGGCGAGCAGCGCGGGGGGCAGCGTGTCGGACAGGTCGCAGCCCTCCAGCGCGCGGGTCGCCAGCCGCTGCAGCACGGCCTGGGCGAGTCCGGCCGTCGTCGGATAGACCGGAGTCAACCGGTCGGGCAGCGGGGTACCGGGAGCAACCAGCCGCCACCGCGGGTGGATCATTTCGGCGCCGAGCAGCCCGGGGCGGATCTCGCCGCTCGCCCGCACCCGCGCGCCCGGGACCAGGCTGCGCTGCTGCGCGGGATGCACGTTCACGAAGCGCAGCTGAATCGCACCGCTGTCATCCTCGATCGTGCAGGTCAGCATGCGTCGCGGCCGCGGGCGTACCTCGGCACGCGACACCACGCCCTCGACCACCACGCTCCCGGGCGTGCGCTGCGCCTGGGCGATCGGTCGCAGGCGAGTCTCGTCCTCGTAGCGCAACGGCAGGTGCAGGAGCAGGTCGCAGGGGCGTCGCAGGCCGAGCAGGGCGAGCCGACGCGCGACCCCCTCGGACACGCCGGGGAAGGCCGCGGGGGCGGCGGCGGTCGCGGGTTTGCTGGACATCAGGCTGCACAGGATACCGGGGTCGCCCGATGGCGGCAGTCGCCGGGCGCCGCGGGGTGCTGCTCAATCCGGCGACTGCGTGAGCTGTCGCCAGCGTTCGGCCAGGTCGTCGTCCTGCGCCACCTGCCCGATCAGGTCGCCGATCGCCGCAACACCATGCGCCTCGCAGTAGGTCTCCAGCCCCTCGACGATCTTCTGCATCGCCCCCGGGTCGATGAACGAGGCGGTGCCGACCTGGACCGCCGTGGCGCCGGCGAGCATGAACTCGACCACGTCCTCGGCGCTGCCGATGCCGCCGCAGCCGATGATCGGAATGCGGACGCTGCGATGGCACTGGTACACCATGCGCACCGCGACCGGCTTGATCGCCGGTCCCGACAGCCCGCCCATCACGGTTCCGAGCACCGGCCGGCGAGTATGGACGTCGATCGACATGCCCAGGAGCGTGTTGCCCATGACGATCGCGTCGGCGCCCGCGTCCTCGGCCGCCCGCGCGACCGCGGTGATCGGCGAGGCGTTGGGCGTGAGCTTCGCCCACAGCGGCAGCCGGGTGCGACGGCGCATCGCGTCCACCGCCCGGTAGGTGGTCTCCGCGGCCATCGCGAATGCCATCCCGTCGGCCTCCAGGTTCGGACAGGAAATGTTGGCCTCGATCGCGCTCACCTGCGGCAACGACAGTTCGTCGGCGGCATCGGCGAACTCGTCGACGGTGTCGGCGGAGATCGATACCACCACCGGCGTGTCGTGGCTGGCATAGGCCGGCAGGACGTGCCGGCAGTAGTGCGCCAGGCCCTTGCTCGGGATGCCGATCGAATTGAGCATGCCGCCGGGCACCTCGGCCACGCGCGGCGTCGGATTGCCCGCCCGCGCCTTCGGCGACACGCTCTTGATCACCAGCGCGCCCAGCCCGTCGAGGTCCAGCGCCTCGGCGTACTCGATGGCGAAACAGCCCGAGGCGGGCATCACCGGATTGCGCAGCGCCAGCGCGCCGACGCGGACCGCGAGCCTAGCCAAGCTCCACCTCCCCGACG
>JBIPNU010000139.1:0-6275 GCA_044370615.1 Burkholderiales bacterium | reverse complement strand
CAGCAGCATGTTGGCGTCCATGCCGAACGACGGGCCGGTGCCGAACAGCGAATAAGCCGTGTTCTTGCCGTACCAGTACGCCGACACGCCGTGGCCGCCGTCGAGCACGCCCTTGTTCACCGCGTCGATCAGGTCGAAGGCCTTGACCACCGCGCCGGCCGGCAGCACCTCGATGCGCAGGCGACCTGCGGACATGTCGTTCACGCGCTTGGCGAAGTCCAGCGCGTACTCGTGGAAGATGTCCTTCGTCGGCCACGTGCTCTGGAAGCGCAGGTTGATCGGCGCGCCCTGCCCGCGGACGATCGCGGGGAAGGCGAGGGTCGCTGCGCCTGCGGCGCCAGCGGCCGCGCCGGTGAGGAACTTGCGGCGCCGGGGCGCCTGCTGCTGCGGTTGCTGCTTGCTCATGGCGTCCTACACTCCTTGGAAGGTGCCCCTGCGCTGCCGATAGGCGCGGATCGTGCGCCCGGCTGTTCGACGCGGCGCTGCCGCCGCGGGGTGAGTCTCTGGCGGCCGGGCAGGGTTCCCGTTGCCGCACGTAATCATAGCGTGCAAATTCACGCCGGTAACGTTCCGGTCATCCGCCGGCAACCCGCCCAGCCGGATGCTGCGCCGCAGCAGCTCAGCGAACTTCGACCGAAGGCGCAGGGGTCGCCGAACGCTTGTGGGGCTCGTGCGGATGCCAGCCCAGCACCGCGAGCATCACGGCAAACCCGACGACATAGGCGAGGGCCACGTGCCAGCCGTGGCGCAGCCAGTTCACCACCGAGCGCGCCTGTGGAAACTGCGTGGACAGCGCGACGCCGGCCGACGACCCGAACCAGAGCATGGAGCCTCCGAAGCCGACCGCGTAGGCGAGGAAGCCCCAGTCGTAGCCCCCCTGCTTGAGCGCGAGGCTGGTCAGCGGGATGTTGTCGAACACCGCCGACACGAATCCGAGTCCGAGGGTCGTCTGCCAGGCGGGTGCCGGCAGGTGCTCGACCGGCATCATCGAGGCGCACAGCACCAGGGCGAGCAGGAACACGGCCCCCCGCGCGGCGCCCGGGACTTCGTGCCAGTCGGGGCGGCGCAGCGGCGCGCTGACCAGGATGGCCAGCCACACCGCCAGCCCGATGAACGGAAAGCGGCTGGCGAGGTCGGGGTGGTTGACGTTGACGAACACGTTCACCCCGATCGCCGCGGCCAGGATGAAGCCGACGATCGCGAGGCAGCCCCATTCGATCCGTACGCCCGGCTCGGGATCGGCCTGGATCGGCTGCAGCCGATGCTGCTGCACCGCCGCGATGGTCCCGAAGATCAGCAGCGCGGTCACCGCCGCCACGTAAGCCGGGAGCACGTGCAGCGGCGAGACGCCGTCGATCCACATCATCGTGGTCGTGGTGTCCCCCACCACGCTGCCCGAGCCGCCGGCGTTGGACGCGGCGACGATCGCCGCGAGATAGCCCACGTGCACCCGCCCGCGGAACACCGACGCGGCGACCGTGCCGCCGATGATCGCGGCGGCGATGTTGTCGAGGAAGGCGGAGATCACGAAGATCATCACCAGCAGCACGAAGCCGCCCTTCCAGTCGTCCGGCAGCACCCGCGGCAGCACCGCGGGCACCCGGCTGCGGTCGAAATAGCGTGCGAGCAGCGCGAAGCCCACGAGCAGCATCAGCAGGTTGGCGATCAGCACCCACTCGTGCAGCAGGTGCAGGCCGAGCCCGGCGAATCCGGGCCCCTCGCTGAAGCCGGTGAATACCAGCTTGTAGAGCGCGATGGTCGCGAGGCCGCCGAGCGCAACGACCAGGGTGTGCCCATGGAACAGCGCCACGCCCAGGAGCGTGGTCGCGAACAGCAGGAAGTCCACGGGAATGCCGAAGACGGTCGGCAGCATGCTCATGCCGGACACGCGCGATTCAATTGAGCGCGCTCGATCGGCCGCAGCAGGCGGAGAACCGGCGGGTGCTGCCGCAGGCGCAGGGATCCGAAGCGCCGATGCGCGGCACCCGCGCCGCGCCGCGAGTGCTCGCTTCGGGCGAGGCCTCCCGCGTCCGCCAGAACCCGAACAGCGCCAGCACCGCGTCGGGCAGCGTATCGACCAGCGCCTCGGCCTGGCGCGGCGTCGGCGACTGCGCGACGATCTCCGGATCGTCGGCGTGGGCGAGCGTGACGATCGGGGTCAGCGCCTCGCTCGCCTCGTCATCCTCGAACGCCGGCTGCCAGGACTCGGCCTGGAGCCCGATCGCGCGCATGAAGCCGCTCGACCACACGCTGCCGGGCAACGGCGGTGCGGCAGCGCCCGCCCCGGGGTGGCGGTAGTCGAACAGCACCGGCATCGGGGCCGTCCCCCGCTGGAGGCTGCGCGCGAGCGTGCTCCAGTGGCGCTCGACCAGTTCGAGCAGGTGCCGGCAGTGCGGACCGGAATCGAATCGCACCGGGCGGCGTCCGTCCTCGGTGTCGCCCCAGACCGGCCACAGCCAGTCCGGAGAGGGTACCGGCTGCGGGCCGCACGCGAGTCCGGTGAGATAGCCGTCGAGTTCTTCCAGGTCCATAGCGTCCTCGGGCGTGGCCGAGGACATCAGGAACCGGTCGAGCTCGTCGAGCTCGCTCTCGGTCAGAGGCTGGGGACCGCGCCGACGGGTCGCCATGGCGTACGCGCGCCGTCGTCGTGCCGCGAGTGTGTCGTGCCGATGCCGTCGGTCACTTGACCAGGGTCACCGGCACCGTCGCGAGGTGAATCACCTGGCTCGCGACCGAGCCGAGGATCAGCCCGGTCACCCCGCCCAGTCCCCGCGTGCCCATCACGATCTGGCTGCAGCCGTTCTTCTCGGCGAACTGGCAGAGCGCCTCGCCGACATGGCCGACGAGGATGTGCGGCTGCCAGTTCGCGCCGGCGGCATCGAGCAGGCTGCGCGCCCCGGCGAGCGCCTTCTCGCCCTCCTCGCGCTGGAAGGTCTCGATCGTCTCGGCGCTCACGAACCGGCGAATGTCGCCGGAGGCGATCGCCGGCTGCACGGTCACCGCGTGAACCTGCGCGCCGGCGGCGCGCGCCGCATCGATTGCCCACTTCACCGCGCGGGCCGAGCACTCCGACCCGTCAACCGCCACCAGCAGCTTGCTCATGCCTACCCCCCCGATTCGACATGCCCGCCCGCCCAGGCGGCCGGCGCGGCGCTCCCCGCGGACCTGTCGTACCCGAGGGGGCACCCAGGACCCGCTGCGCGGACGATCTGCCGCGCTGTCGTCATTTCCGTCCGATTCTACCGCCGGCGCGGGCGGCGCGATACCGGGTGCGGCTCGCCTGCGAGGCCGGCGAGCAGGCACCTGACCGGCATCGCCCCGCGCTCAGCCGTGGGTCGGCATCACCGTCGAGCGGCCCGACTGCGGGATCTGGCCCTCCGGCCAGCGTTCGGTGATGACCTTGGTCCGGGTGTAGAAGTACACGCCTTCCATGCCGTGCACATGCAGGTCGCCGAACAGCGACTGCTTCCAGCCGCCGAATGAAAAGAAGGCCATCGGCACCGGGATCGGCACGTTGACGCCGACCATGCCGACCTCGATCTCGTTCTGGAAGCGGCGCGCGGCGGCACCCGACCCGGTGAAGATCGCCGTGCCGTTGCCGAAGGGGTTGCGGTTGACCAGGCCGATCGCCTCGTCGAGCGTGTCCACCCGCAGCACCGACAGCACCGGCCCGAAGATCTCGTCGCGGTAGATCGACATCTCCGGATCGACATGGTCGAACAGCGTGGGGCCGAGGAAGAAGCCCTCCTCGTGCCCGGCCACGGCGAGCGCCCGCCCGTCGAGCACCAGCGCCGCGCCCTCGGCCTCTCCGCTGTCGACGTAGCCGCGGACCCGCTCGAGGTGCGCCTTCGACACCAGCGGACCCATGTCCGCGCCCGGCTCGTCGCCGCGGGCGACCTTGTAGCGTCCGCCGATGCGCGCGATGCGCTCGACCAGCGCATCGCCGATGCCGCCGACCGCCACCACCGCGGAGATCGCCATGCAGCGCTCGCCGGCCGACCCGTAGCCGGCGCCGGCGATCGCGTCGGCCGCGAAGTCGAGATCCGCGTCGGGCATGACCACCGCGTGGTTCTTCGCGCCGCCCAGCGCCTGCACCCGCTTGCCGCCGCGGGCGGCCGTCTCGTACACGTGACGCGCGATCGGCGTGGAGCCGACGAACGACACCGCCTTCACCTCCGGGTGCACGAGCAGCGCGTCGACCGCGACCCGGTCGCCCTGCACCACGTTGAACACGCCGTCGGGCAACCCCGCCTCCCGCAGCAGCTCGGCGAGCAGCAGGCTCGCCGAGGGATCCTTCTCCGAGGGCTTCAGCACGAAGGTGTTGCCGCAGGCGATGGCCACCGGGAACATCCAGCAGGGGACCATCACCGGGAAATTGAACGGGGTGATGCCCGCGCACACGCCCAGCGGCTGCAGCCGCGAGTGGCAGTCGATGCCCCGCCCGACGTCCTCGGCATGCTCGCCCTTCTGCAGGTGGGGTACGCCGCTGGCGAACTCGACCACCTCCAGCCCGCGCTGCACCTCGCCCTGCGCGTCCGGCAGCGTCTTGCCGTGCTCCTCGGTGATCAGGCGCGCGAGCGCGTCGCGGTTCGCCTCGATCAGCTCCTTGAAGCGCGCCATCACCCGCGCGCGGCGCAGCGGCGGCGTGTTCCCCCACTCGCCGAAGGCCGCCGAGGCCGAGCGCACCGCGGCGTCGACATCAGCCGCCTCGGCCATCGCGACCCGCCGGATCACCTGTCCGGTCGCGGGATTGGTGACATCGCCCGTGCGACCGCCACGGGCAGCACGGCGTGCGCCGTCGATCCACAGGTTCACGGTCTCGTTCATGGCGCTGGCTCCCATGGCATCGCGGCAAAGCGCGGAGTATAGCGAGTCGCCCGCGGCCGGGCGGCGCGACCGGGCGGGGGCACGGCGCGGCCGAGGGCGGGTCGCCGCGCGCCGCCTGTCGACCGCCTCGCGCGGCGCGGGGGCCGGCGCGGACGCGCGCGCGGCCGACCGCGGCACGGGACACCGCCGGCGGCGCGCGCGCCGCGGCAGGGGCCAGGACGCCGCAACCGCACCTTCAGGGCACGAGCCCCATCGCCCGCCACACCGGCACCGAGAGGGCAATGGCCAGGAGCACCAGCCCGCCCCACAGCAGCGCCATCGCCCGCGCCGCCGCGTGGGACCAGTACTCACCGGTGCCGTGGTAGAGCGCCAGGTAGACGGTGCTCTGGTAAGGCAGGAACCACACCTGGGTGGACACCAGCGCCACCAGCGCTGCCACGAACGGATGGACCCCGACGCTGGCGGCCACCGGCATCGCCACCAGCGTGAGCAGCGGCGCGGCCGCCTGCCAGCGCACCACGAACGACAGCGCGAAGCCGGCCAGGGCGAGCAGCAGGCACAAGGCGAGGCTGCCGCCGGCCAGCGCGGCGAGCGGCGCGGCGAGCCGCTCGCCCAGCCAGCGGTCCACGCCGAGGCTCGCGAAGACGCCGGCCATGCTCGCCACCGCGCCGAAGAACAGCAGGAACGGCCAGTTCACGCCGGTGCGCATCATCGTGGTGTCGAGCGCCCGCCCCGCAGCCAGCACCGCGAGGGCTGCCACGCCCAGCCAGGCGCCGTTGATGCCGTGCACGCGCTCGGTCATGAAGCCTGCGATCAGGCCGGCCAGCACGAGCAGGCACAACCGCTCGTCGCGGCGCATCGGGCCGAGCACCGCGCGCTGCAGCGCGAGACGGTCGGCGAGATTCGTCTCCCCGGCGCGCGGCCGGTACAGGGCGACGATCGCCAGCAGGCCACCGACCAGCAGCACCGCGTGCAGCGGCAGGGCGACCACGAACCACTCGACGAATCCCAGCTGCTCGCGCACCGGGGCAGGGAGCAGTCCATGCACCAGCACGCCCACCGAGGAGCCGGTGAGAAACAGTCCCGCCATCTGCCCGAAACCGAGCAGGGCCGCCAGCGCGAGGCCGGTGGCCGCCCGGCTTCGCGCCGGATGGTTCAGCGCCTCGCCGATCTCGCGCACCATCGGCGCGGCGAGCGCGGTGCGGCTGGTCGCGTTGGGCAGGGTCGGGGTGACCGCGGTACCCACCAAGGCAAGGGTCAGGCAGCGGCGCCCGAAACCGGCTGGTCGGCGACCCAGCGCGGCGAGCGCGAACCGGTAGAGCAGCCCGGTGTTGCCCACCGCCACGCCGACCGCGAGCACGGCGAGGACCAGCACCCAGGCGGGGCTGGCGAACCCGTCGAGCGCGACGCGCGCGGGCACCACCCCGCCCACCACCCAGGCGGCGAGC